>NZ_JBSGZP010000536.1:0-5250 GCF_053611065.1 Streptomyces sp. NPDC054840 | reverse complement strand
GGCCCGGTTGATATCAGATGAGCGCGGTAACTTTCCCGCATGGATGCGTATGCCGTGAGCGTCGGTGCGGAGGAATGGTTCGGCGAAGAGGAGGAGGACAGGTGGGGTGAAGTGGCGGCTCGCTCGCAGAGGTAGTGAGCATTTTCAACTTGGACTCGGGCTGAAGGCGCCACGCGTGCCTGACCTGCTCAGATGCCGTGGCGCGGTCACCCGATCGGTGGGCAGGCTGAAAATGCTCAGTGAAGTCGCCGAGGACGGCCGTCTCCGTGGTCCACCTGTCGAGGAGGACGTTCACCCCTTCGGGAGCACGCGCGCCACCGCCGGCGTCGATTGTCCGGTGGCGGACGCACGCACAGGATCTGATCTGCGGGGTTCCAGCCCAGCGCGCGCCGCAGCCTGCCGATGGACTTGATGCAGCTTTTGGCGGTGTCACTCCCGAACGAGCTGCCGACCTCCACGAGTCAGCCGCCTCCTCGATCCGGAACTCCCGCCGACCGCACGCCTCGGGTTCCTGGGCTTCGTAGCCCGACGGGTCGCACGTACGGGCCAGATCGACGGCTCGCGCGACGACCTGGTCCCGGCCGCCGCCGACCGGGCGGCACGGGTCAGCTCCCAGCGGGGTTCCGGCTCAGCTTGCGGAGAGTTCCCTCAAAACGCGCTGGCGAGAGTGACTGGGCTGACAGCTCGGGGCTGTGAGTGGGATCTTGCTCCGGTTGGAGAAGCGCTGTTCCCGTCGATCGCGGACATCGCGGTGCTCGCGGTAGACGTGAACATCGCGGTAGTGCCTGTTGGTGTGCGGTGCACCGCCGCAGCCGCGTCGTGTCCGGGTTGCGGAGCCTGGTCCGCCCGGGTTCAGGGCTCCTACCTGTGGTCCCCCGCTGATGGTCCGAGTTCGGGACGAAGCGCCGTAGTCCGCATGCGAGTTCGCCGGTTCACCTGCCGGTACGCCGCGTGCAGAGGCCGCACGTTCGTCGAGCAGATACCCGGCCTGACCCGAAGGAACGGCCAGCGGCCCCGAGCGCCTGCGCTGCCCTGGCCGCGATGGTTATAGCCGCCGCCTGTGACCAAGAGCCGCAGGCAGTCGGGAAAGGCTGCCGCCGACGGGCTACCGCATTATCGGCAGCTCCCTGGACGATACAGATCGGGTATCCCGCACCACTGTCTCTGGGATGGGGGGAGTCCCTGCCGGCGGCATTGACACGCCTCCTCGACCCCGACCCGGCCGTCCGGGCGGACGCCGCAAGGAACGCTCTCGGAGAAGTGACCCACCAGAACACCATCTACGAAGCCACCGTGCCCGTGTCCCTCTACATCGCGGTCATCCTCAACCAACCCGACATCACAGCGGGTGACTTCGACCTCGACACCGCCGTGCCACCCCGTCGCTCGACCCTTCTGAGACTGCTGACCTGGCTCAGTGACAGAGCGGTTCCTGCACGAGTACGAGGAGATGCGCCGCGTTTCGAGGCCTGCGGCCGGTGATCTTCTCTGCTGTCCATCCCCTTCTGGGCCACGAGCGCGCGGACGTACGAGACGCAGCTCTCGTCGCCGCCATACCTCTCACAGAACATCCCCTTCTCGCCGTGCATCAGGCGAGCCGGTCGATCAGCCCGCCGTCTGCTGGCCACCAGAACTGATCGCCACCACGAGACCGCGTCCTGCGTCCTGGGCGCACTGAAAGCACCGGGTCACGACATCAGCGATATGGAGAACGCGGCCGACGTTGCAGCCCGCGAACGTCACGCCCGTCTCCGGGCCGGACGCGCTTCCGGGGAAGGCGACTGGACAGGTGGATACAGCGAAGACCCGCCGTTCTGACTCGGGACCGGCAGTGCCCAGCCATCCGCTGGTCACTGCACGTGGCCACCCCGCACACGCTGAGCCAGAACCCCTTCTCGTGCACAGGGCCGGCACGGCTCCTCTCGGCCGGCGCTTGCTCAGGAGCTCTTCAGCCGCCTCGATCGGCGCCCCCTTCAGGGCGTCCACGGAGACACCGCCGCTCGTGTCCTGTCCCATCGGTCCAGGTTGACCGCGCACCGGACGAGGGACGTCACGTCTTCGGGACAGCCGAGCTCCGCGTCGACGTCAGACCAGGTCGGCCGGGCGCCGACGGCGGGATCGAGATTTCCGTCCACCATCCGACATGCGATCCAGTCGGTCGGCGGCTCGCGAGGAGCCCGAGCCGCCTCAGTACCTGCTGGAAGAGAGCCTGGGCCTCCGGCTCTGCTGTCACCGGCACCGGCTGGCCGGCGAGGACGCTGGTGAATGCTTCTCCAGCGGGTCGGTCAGGGAGGCCGGCTGGGCGAACAGCGCCGCCAGCAGCTCCTTCTCGACCACGGAACCGATGACCTCGGCCGTACGGGCCGCGCGAGGCACCGAGCTCAGCACTAGTGCGACCGACCGGGCCGGGCAAGGGCCCCAACGGGCCCCATGCGCCTCAGTCTGTTTCTTCGGGCGGCGCGGATCGCGGCGCACGGCGCGCCTGCCACCACACGGTCACAGTGGCGAGGCCTCCGGCGGCGACGAAGAAGCCCGCCTTCACCGCGGCCTTGCCGGACAGCCAGGCCGCGCCGACGCCCAGGTTCCAGCCCTGCCACCAATAGATCACGCACACGGCCGCCGCGGCGAGCAGTCCCGCCACGACCCCCAGCGCGGTCCGCCGCCATGTCCGCCCGTCCGTACGGTCCCCCGTGTCACTGAACATGCCCATCACGCTAGGCGCTCGGGCCAGCGGTCTCCGTCCGCACGAAGGAGGATCGTGCGCGCGACTTTCGTCTCGGGAAGCCCCCGCGACACGATCCGAAAGTCTCTGGAGTAAGTCAGGCCGCCGGGGCCGGGCTTACGTTTCACAGCAACCGGTGAAACGAGCCACCCGGGCGCCGCTCTCAGCGCCGGAGGGCGGCGTCGAGTTCGTAGTAGAGCGTGTCCAGCCGGCTGCGACCAGGCGTGCGGGCCGGCATCCGGCGCAGCAGTGCGCGAACCTCCGCCGGGGCGTGCTCGATCGCCCATCGGATCTCGTCGTCGGCGGAGCCCGTGTCATCGCCCGCGGCCAGCTCATGACCGAGTGCCCCGTACACGGCGGGCCCCAGTACGTGCTTCGACTGGTGCGGGGTGGCCAGTGGGTGGATGTACGGGGTCGCGGCCGCGTGGCACGCGGCGCGGGCGGCGGCCGTGGCCGCCGGGTTGTCGACCTCGCGCGCCGCCGCGTGGGCGGCCCAGGCGAGGGAGCGCAGGTGCGCGGTCCGCTTCCCGTCGCGCACGAAGGCCCGGATGCCTTCGATCGCCTCGCGAGGGCGGGGGTCGGAGGGAGCCTTCGCCTCGAACAGGGGGAGGGCGCGCTCGACGCAATCGGCGGCCCAGAGGCCGAGTTGGCGGCGGTCTTCCGCGCTGATGGTCACCTCGTCCATCCGCCCATCATGCAGGGTTCGGGTGTTCGGCAGGCCTACGGGGCCGGGGCCTCGTGGAGCCGGGTCAGCAGGGCCACGAGGTGCTCCTGTTCGGCCGGGTCGAGCGGGGCGAGGAACTCGGCGTTGGCGGCTTCGGCCAGGGCCGCGCAGCGGGCGAGTACGGCCGTCCCCTCGGGGGTGACGGTGACGGCGTTCTTGCGGCGGTCGTCGGGGTTCGGGGAGCGCAGCACGAGGCCCGCCTCCTGGAGGTGGTTGAGCATGCCGACCATGTCCTTGGGGTCGACGGCGAGCCGGCGACCCAAGTCGGCCTGGGCGACGGGCCCGTACTCGGCGGTGGCGGCCAGCACCGCGTGGTGCATGAGTTTCAGTCCCTCCGCGGCGATCGCCGCCGCGACCAGCTCACGGCCGCGCGCCGCGACGCGGCCGACGCGCCAGGAGGGCAGGGACTGGATGTGCTGGAGGGCCGAGGTCATGACGCCACCCTACAGAAAGTCGTTGGACATCCCCATGACTTTGATCTTACCGTTGGGGCATCCAATGATCTCCGAGTCGGGGAGGTGCTGTGCTGCGCGTTCGCCATGAGGTCAACGGCGGGCCGGAGGTGCTGTTCGCCGAGGAGGCCGACATACCCGCGGCAGCCGCCGGAGAGCTGCTGATCCGGGTCGAGGCGGTCGGCGTGACCCTTCCGGCCGTGCGCAAGGTGCGAGAGGGCAGTGAGCCCGTGTCCTTCGGCGGCGAGGTGGCGGGCACCGTCGTCGCCACCGGCCCGGGTGTCACCGGCTTCAGCGCCGGGGAACGCGTCACCGGACTGTGCTTCGCCGACGCCGACGCCTACGCCTAGTACGCCGTGCTCGACGCCACGATGACCTCCCGTATCCCGGCCGACGCGAGCGCCGTGGAGGCGGTCGCGATGGTCCGCAGCGGTCTGGTCGCCCGCGGCGCGTACGAGGCCGCGCGCGCGGAACCCGGCGACTCGGTCCTGGTGACGGCGGCGGCGAGCGCGGTGGGCACGCTCGCCCTGCAGTACGCGAAGGCCCGAGGGGCGGAACGCGTCGTCGCGGCCGTCAGCAGCGCGGACAAGGCCGAGTTCGTCCGCGGCCTGGGCGCCGACGAGGTCGTCCTGTACGGCGACGCCGACTGGAGCGGCCCGTACGACGTGATCCTCGACGGCGTCGGCGGCGACCTGCTCGGCACCGCCGTACGGGCCCTGGCGGCGGGCGGCCGCCTGGTTGCCTTCAGCTCCGGCGGTGGCACGGTGGAGGCGCACGAACTCCTGGTCCGCGGCGCCTCGGTGATCGGCTTCCAGATGCGGGCCATCGCCATGGGCAAGCCCGAACTGTACGAGCGCCGGGTGCGCGAATTGTGGCAGCTGCGCGCCGCGGGCATCCTGCGCACGGCCGTGCACGAGGAGATCCCCCTCGCCGAGGCCGCCCGCGCCCACGCGCTCATCGAGCAGCGCCGCAACCTCGGCAAGGTCGTCCTGGTCCCCTGAGCGGGAAGTCGGGCCTCTCACCTCGCGGCTTGGCGATATATGCGACCCAGGGCCGGCCGACTGGGTGGAGTCCGGCTGCGGGCCGCTGGTGGTGGTGCCGGCCGAGGTACTGACCCACTGGGAGGGGGTGGACGGCGAAGGCCCGGAGTCCGACCACGGCAGGGCTTGCGCGGCCGTCGGCCCCACCGGACTGCGACGAGCCCTGGTCGACGGCGTTCCTTCCGGAGCACGGGGTCTTCGTGCGATGGGTGGCGGCCTAAGGGCTGTCCCGTAATCCCCGGCGGGCGCACGACGCCGGCTACGGCACCTCGCCGCGTTGTCGGAACGCCCGAATACGCCCAGTATGGGGGC
>NZ_JBSGZP010000535.1:0-5252 GCF_053611065.1 Streptomyces sp. NPDC054840 | reverse complement strand
CCGCCGGACCCCTGGGGGGCGGGGCGGCGCGTCCGGGCGGCCGTTGGCGGCCAGGTACATCAGTGGCAGCTGTACTTCGGGCTCGTGTCCTTGACCTGGCCGTCGGTGGCCACGTAGGTCCATCCGTAACCGGAATCGGTGAAGTCCAGCTTCACCACGCCGTACGGTCCGCTGATCCGCTTCTGGCTGTTGGGCTGGACCTCCTCGATCGGGTACGGTTCGGCGCCGCCCATCCCGCCGACGATCTCCACGATCCCGTCGGCCGTCGCCCGGCCCTCGGGGTCCTGCGGGGCGAACCGCTCGTAGTGGTGGTCGTGCCCGTTCAGGACCAGGTCGGCCCGTGCGGCGTAGAGGATCTTCCAGACCGGCTTGGAGACGGGGTCGTTGCCGTGCCCGCCGGAGGAGTACAGCGGGTGGTGCCAGTAGGCGGCGACGCACGGCTTCGTATTGGCGGCGAGGTCGGCCTTCAGCCAGTTGGTCTGGGCGGCCTGGTCGAAGGAGTTGGAGTCGAGGGCGACGAAGTGCCAGTTGCCCTCGTCGAAGCTGTAGTAGCTCTTGCCCTGCGGGAAGGCGATGCTGCCGAAGTACGACTTGTACCCGGCGAGCGGGCCGGCCGGGTCGTACGTCTCGTGGTTGCCCGGGACGGGCCGGGTCCGGGACTTGAAGGCACCCCAGCTCTTGTCGTAGTAGGCCCGGTAGTCGGACAGCCGGGCGTCGTCGTACTGGTTGTCGCCCATCGTCAGATAGAACTTCGGGTCGATCCGCCGGGCGAGCGCGGCCGTCTTCGGGTGCGCACACCCACTGTCGGACGCCGTGCACTGAGCGGCGATGTCACCGGCGGCGACGACGGTGAAGGAGCCGCCCGGCGGCGGCCCGTCCCCGACGGTGCCGTACACCTCGGCCTCGAAGAGCGAGTAGCCGTACGAGGTGCCGCGCGCGGTGCCCTGGACGCGCAGGTAGCGGCCCTTGCCGGAAAGGCCGGTCCAGTCGTCGACGCCGCCGTTGCCGGCGGTCTCGGTGGCGAGCGCGGTCCAGGCGGCGCCGTCGGCGGAGACCTCGACGCGGTAGGCCTTGCCGTAGGCGGCCTCCCAGGTGAGCCGTACCCGCGAGACGGTGGCCCCGGCGCCGAGGTCGACCCGGATCCACTGCGGGTCCTTGCCCTCGGCGCTGGCCCAGCGGGTGGCCGGGTCGCCGTCGAAGGCGTTCTTCGCGCCCAGCGAGGAGGACTCGGCGGAGGAGGCGGTGGCGGGCTTCCCGCGGGATATGAGGGGGTCGGCGGCCGCCCCCGCCCGTCCGGGCCAGGCCAGGAGGAGCCCGCCGACGAGCGTGAGTGCGGCGAGGCCGGTGAGGCCGGTGAGGAGGAGGGTGCGAAGTCTGCCGCGTAACAGAGGGGGATGAGCGGAGGTGTTCAGGCGCATACCTGGAACTCCCTGCCTTGAGGGGGGCGGCGAGAGCTGGACACTGGCGCGGGGCGCCGCACCCGCCCGCGGGCGGGCAGGGGGCGGCGCCACGGCGGCCGGGTCAGAGCTCTCACTGAGCGCGTCATGCCCGTGGGGGTGGGCACCGCGCCAAGCCGCCGCCCGGGACACTAACAGGAAGGAAAGTTTCCTACCAGTACTCGCGCGAGCCCTTGTCCGAGAGTCGTCCGCCGGTAGGCTTGCCCCATGGACCGGCCGGACGAGACCCCGTCGTACTGCCCCGCACCCGCCGAACCCGCTCCTCCCGCCCCGGCCGGCCGGGTGGCGGGACCGCCTTACGCGGACTGCCTTCAGTGCGGCAGGCCCACCGAGTACGGGGTCCTCACCCCGGGCGTGGTGCTCTGCCCCGTGTGCGAGTGGCAGGAAGCCCAGCGCACCGCCTGCTCGGGCTGAGGGCTCAGTTCCGGGCTACTTGCCGATCAGCTCGGACACCTTCACGAACCGGTAGCCGCGCTTGCGCAGTTCCGGGACGATCTGCTGGACGGCCTCCTCGGTGACCGGGGCGGCGCTGCGCGTGCAGTGCATGACCACCACCGAGCCGGGCTTCACGCCGTCGAGCACCTGCTCGGCCACGGCCCCCGGGTCCTTGGCGAAGGCGTCCCCGCTGACCACGTCCCACTGGACGGCCGTGACCTGGGCCGTGGACAGGGCCCGCAGCGCCTGGTCGTCGTAGCAGCCGCCGGGGAAGCGGAAGTAGGGGACGGTGTTGACCGCACCCGCCTGCCGGAAGGCGGCGAAGGCCCGGTCGACATCGGCGCGGGCGGCCGCGCCGTCGAGCGCGGGCAGCCCGTAGCAGGGGGACTTGAAGGCGTGGTGGCTGTACGAGTGGTTCGCGATCTCGAAGTTCGGGTCGGTGCCGATCGCTTTGGCCTGGTCCGGGTACTCCTCGGCCCAGCGGCCCGTCATGAAGATCGTCGAAGGCACCTTGAGGGTGCGCAGGGTCGAGATCAGCGCGGGGTTGTCGAAGTGCTCCCCATCGGCGGCGCGCGGCCCCTGATCGGAGGTCATGTCGGCGTCGAAGGTCAGCGCCACGGTCTTGTCCGTCCGCTGCTTCGCCCGTTCGAAGACAGGAGTCAGTCCGTTCGGGCCGGGCGCCATGGTCGGAGGCTTGGCGGGCGCACCGGCCTGCGGGGAGGCGGCAGGCGATCCGGAGGCGGAGGCCGAGGCGGACGCCGAAGCGGCGGGGGTGCCCATGCGGGCCTCGCGGCCGGCGTCCGGCGCGCCGGCGCCGTCCCCGCATCCGGCGAGGGCGGCGCCGAGCACCGCCGTGGCAGCTGCGGCAGCAACTTTTCGTACGCAAGTGGTCACGTACGCAAAATATATGACTAACCGATCAGAAGAATGAACGACAGGCGGTCGGGCGGAACTCACCCCTCCAGCAGCCGCCTACGACACTCCTCGACATCGAACGCCCCCTTCGGATACTGCGGATCAATGTCCTCCAGGTGCTCCCGCAGCAGCGTGCTGATCGCCCAGTTGCGGTACCACTTGCGGTCGGCGGGCACGACGTACCAGGGCGCAGCATCGGTGGAGCAGCGCTCCAGCGCCACCTCGTACGCCTCCTGGTACGCGGGCCACATGGTGCGCTCCTCGATGTCGCCCGCGTTGAACTTCCAGTGCTTGTCCGGATTGTCCAGCCGCTGCAGGAGCCGGTCCCGCTGCTCCTCGTAGCCGATGTGGAGGAAGACCTTCACCACGGTCACACCGTCGTCCGCCAAGGCCTTCTCGAACCGGTTGATCTGGGCGTACCGGGCGCGCACCCGGTTGCGCGGCACCAGCTCGCGGACCCGGGCGATGAGCACGTCCTCGTAGTGGGAACGGTCGAAGATGCCGATCTCGCCCGGCCGGGGGAGCTCCTGCTTGATCCGCCAGAGGAAGGGGTGGCCCAGCTCCTCCTCGGTGGGCGCCTTGAAGGCTTTGATCCGGCAGCCGGACGGGTTGAACAGGCCGATCACGTGCTTGAGGGTGCCGCCCTTGCCGCTGGTGTCCATGCCCTGGAGGACGAGCAGTACCCGGCGGCGGTCACCGGCGGTGCTCGCCGCGTAGAGCCGCTCCTGGAGGGAGCCGAGCGGCTGCGCCAGCAGAGCGGTGGCCACCACCCCGGCTGCCTTGCCGGCGGGGCCGCCGGGGGTCGCGGCGGGGTCGAGACGGCCGAGGTCCGGCCGTTCGCCCGGGGTGACGCGCAGCAGCTCCCGCAGCGGCCGGTCCCCGGAGCCGTCGGCCTCGGACGGCTCCCCGGGGCCCCCGGCCTCGTCCCGCTCGGCCGCCTTCTCCTGCTTCGAGGCGTCCCCCGGCTTCCCCGCCTTCCCCGTCTTCCCCGGCTTCCCCGCTTTCCCCGTCTTCCCGGCGTTCGCGTCCTTCGCGTCCTTCGTGTCCTTCGCGGGCTCGGCGGACTTCTCCCGCTTCTCCTGCTGCTTCTCGGGCGACTTCGCCGATCGCCGATTCTCGTTCTGCTTCCCTGCCACCGCTGACCACCCCAATCCCGTCGGTTCCGTACGATCTTCCAGCAGACCGAACGGGAGCGCGAGATCAGTGCCAGGGCCCCGTCACCGCGAACGTGGTCCCCGGCGCGTAGGCGTTCACGTACATAGTCCGCCCGTCGGGGGAGAAGGTGACTCCGGCGAACTCCCCCCACTCCGGGGCCCCGGGCCGTCCGATGTCCTCGGCGTTGCGGGCCATCGGGTAGACCTCACCGGCCTCCGTCACCCCGAAGACGTACTGCGCGCCGCCGCCGTCCTCGCAGACCATCAGTCCGCCGTCCGGGGCCAGGCAGATGTTGTCGGGGGAGTCCCCGGGCAGCGCGATGTCGGCGGCCGGGCCGAACCGCACGTCCAGACGGATCGTGGAGCGCCGCGGGTCGTGGAACCACACCTGCCCGTGGTGGTCGGCGGCCGCGCCCTCGCCGCTGCGCGCGAAGCTGGACACGAAGTGCACTCCGCCGTCGCCCCAGTAGCAGCCCTCCAGCTTCTGCGCGTGGGTGATCCCGCCGGGCCCGAAGTCCTGGAGCCGGATCGGCGTCCCGGCCGCCGAGGGGTCGGGCACGGGCACCCACTCCACCGGGAACACCGCCCCGGGCTCGTCGACCACCGCCAGGTCCGCCAGCCCCGGCACCCGGAGGGCCTCCAGCCGGCCCCCGGCCCGCAGCGAGCCGGGCCCGCCGAGCGGACGCTCCGGCAGGAACCGGTAGAAGAGCCCGAACGGCCGGAAGAAGGCGTCCTCGGTCTCGTAGACGACCCCGCGGTACGGGTCCACGGCGACGGCCTCGTGTGCGAAGCGGCCCATCGCGGTGAGCGGCACCGCGCCCGAGCGGTGCGGGTCGGCCGGGTCCACCTCGAAGACGTAGCCGTGGTCGCGGGTGTAACCGGAGGTGCCCGCGCGGTCCTCGGTCTCCTCGCAGCTCAGCCAGGTGTTCCAGGGGGTGCGGCCACCCGCGCAGTTGACGGCGGTGCCGGCGAGGGCGACCCGCTCCCCGGTGACCCGCCCGGCCGCGTCCAGCTCCAGGGCGGTGCAGCCGCCGAGCGCCTGGGGGTCGTAGGTCAGTCCGGGGACCGCGGGGACGCGCAGGGCGGCGGTGCTGCGGTTCTCGTGGTTGCGGACGAGGCGCACGCGGCCGCCGCCGGCCTCGAAGGCGGCCATGCCGTCGCAGTTGGCGGGCACGGGGCCCTCGCCGGAGCGCAGCGGCTCGCCGGTCCGGGACAGCACCCGGTACGTGAACCCCGCGGGCAGGTCCAGCAGCCCGCGCGGATCGGCGACCAGCGGCCCGTACCCGCGGCC
>NZ_JBSGZP010000534.1:0-5273 GCF_053611065.1 Streptomyces sp. NPDC054840 | reverse complement strand
CCTTCCGACCCCTCGCCACGTTCGGCGCCCGAGGAGACGCCCCGACACACGCCCGACCCCGTCGGAACCGGTGCTCGGGTCGGCGTCCCCGCCGTGCTGAGGGGAAACGGCGGTGTCGGAACCGGTGCTCGGGTCGGCGTCGCTGCCGTGCTGAGGGGAAACGGCGGTGTCGGAACCGGTGCTCGGGTCGGCGTCGCTGCCGTGCTGGGGGAAACGGCGGTGTCGACGATGCGGGCTGCTGCTGTCAGGGCCCGTGTCGCCGCGTCGGCCAGGGAGGTGTCGGTGGCGCGCAGGTACGCGCCGCGCAGCCACAGGGTCGGCGCCGGGCAGGCGCCCCGCGCGCGGCGTACGGCCAGGGCCGCGAGCGCCGTGGTGCGGCCCGTGCCCGGGTCTCCGACGAGGCCGAGGACAGGGCGGTCCCCGGTGGTGAAGGCGGCCAGTTCGGCGGTGATGCCCCGGCGCTCCACGGGTTCCGGCCGGTCCGGGGGGGAAGGAGGTTCCGAGCGTGGTCGCGGTCAGTTCCAGCGCCCCGGCGAGGTTCAGGTCGGCTCCGTGGGCGGGCACGGTCGCGGCGTTGCGCTCCAGCAGTGCGGCCAGTGGGCCGTCCGGATCGGCCCCGGCCGCCGCCCGCAGGGCCACCGCGAAGCCTCCGGAGCGGTGCTCCGCCCGCAGTGCGGTGCCCACCACCGCGAGCACCGCTCCGGTGTCGGCGTCGAGGACCGGTCCCCCGCCGCACGCCTCCCCTCCCAGCCGCAGCGCGTCGCGGCCGTCGGTGCCGATCGCGAGCTCCACGGCCACGCCCGCGGGCATCGTGTGGGACCGATCCCCCGCCGGGTAGTCGACCTCCGCGCCGCCGAGTACCCGCGCCTGCCGCCATCCCCGCGCGGGCAGCCGTACGTAGGTCCCGGGATCGATCACCTCGCGCGGCGCCACGGGAAGCGGGCGCACCCCGAGTCCGTCGGTCCGTACCAGCGCCAGCGCGAGCCCCGGCAGGGCGGTCACGTCCGCCGCCTCGGCCAGCCAGGTCCGGCCGGCCGGTCCCGGCGCGTGCAGTACCACCCGGGTCAGCCCGGCGACGGCCTCGTGGCTGGTGACCACCGTCCCGCGGTCGTCGGCGACGAATCCGCTGCCGCGCGCCCGGCCGGCGGGATCGCAGATCTTGACGAGCTCCGCCATGGCCGCACCACTCCCCGCACCGCTCCCCCGCAACACCCCGTGCTCACGACGGTAGGCAGGTGAAGATCGGCACGAAAAGCACGCGAGGCGAAAGCGCCCCCTTACGCTCCCTCCATTCACTCCGAGCGCCTGCTCGGACGGGTGAATACAGGGGTCCGGGTGGATAGACACCTATCCGAGGGGGGTCGTGGAGCGGTGAGCGGCAGTCCATGTGCGCTCACCGCTCCACGTCAACACCCGATCGTCAGACGAAGACCGCGAGGGACTTCGCCTTTCCGTTCTTGTTCTCGACGAGCCCGAGCAGCTGGCCCTGCGGCCCGAAGACCGCGACCGTGCGGCCGGACTCGTACTCCTGCGGCATGTCGATCCGCACGCCGTTGGCGAGCAGCGACGCCCGCCGGGCGTCCAGGTCCCAGCGCGGGAAGGCGGCGGCCGCGGCCTCGCCGATGGGCATGACGGTCAGCTCCTCCTGGAGCTGGTCGAGGGTCCGCGCCTTGTCGAGCTTGTACGGGCCCACCCGCGTGCGGCGCAGCGCGGTCAGGTGCCCGCCGACGCCGAGGTCGGCCCCCAGGTCACGGGCGAGGGCGCGGATGTACGTACCGCTGGAGCAGACCACGGAGACGACGAGGTCGACGACCTTCGTGCCGTCCTCGGCCTCCGCCTCGCGCATGTCGTACACCTGGAACGACGAGATGGTCACCGGCCGGGCCGGGATCTCGAAGTCCTCGCCGTCGCGGGCGCGCTTGTAGGAGCGCACGCCCTTGATCTTGATGGCACTGACCTTGGACGGGACCTGCATGATCTCGCCGGACAGGGTGGCGATGCCCGCGTCCACGGCTTCCCGGGTGACCCCGGTGGCGTCCGTGGCCGAGGTGATCTCGCCCTCGGCGTCATCCGTCAAAGTGTTCTGGCCCAGGCGGATGGTGCCGAGGTACTCCTTCTCCGTGAGCGCGAGGTGGCCGAGGAGCTTGGTCGCCTTCTCCACGCCCAGGACCAGCACGCCGGTCGCCATCGGGTCGAGCGTGCCGGCGTGGCCGACGCGACGGGTCTTGGCGATCCCGCGCATCTTGGCGACCACGTCGTGCGAAGTGAAGCCGGACGGCTTGTCGACGATGACAAGGCCGTCCGGAGTCTTCCCTGCGTTGGTGCTCATTCCGCGGCTGCGTCCTCGTCGTCGTCCTCGCCCGGCTTCTTGTACGGGTCGGCGTCGCCGGCGTACTGGGCGCCGGAGGACACCTCGCGTACCTGGGCGTCGGAGGAGCGTGCCTTGTCGAGGAGGTCCTCGATGGTCTTGGCGTTCTCCGGGAGGGCGTCCGCCACGAAGGTCAGGGTGGGCGTGAACTTGGTGCCCGCCGCCCGGCCGACCGCGGAACGCAGTACGCCCTTGGCGCTCTCCAGCCCCGCCGCGGCGCTGGCCCTGTCCTCGTCGTCACCGTAGACCGTGTAGAAGACCGTGGCCTCCCGCAGGTCGCCGGTGACCCGGGTGTCCGTGATGGTCACGTGCGTGCCGAGGCGGGGGTCCTTGACACCGCGGAGCAGCTTCTCGGCCACCACCTCCCGGATGAGGTCCGCCAGCTTCTTCGCCCGCGCATTGTCGGCCACTGGTCCGTCTCCTTCTTATGTCTTGCTATCAGTCTTCATCACCGTGGAGGCGCCGTCGTACGGACAGCAGCTCCACTTCCGGACGCGCAGCGACCAGCCGCTCGCAGCGGTCCAGTACGTCCGAGAGGAACCCCGCGTCCCCACTCACCAGAGCGACCCCTATACGGGCCCTGCGGTGCAGGTTCTGGTCGCCCACTTCAGCCGCGCTCACGGAGAACTTGCGTTGGAGCTCGGCCACGATGGGCCGGACCACGGAGCGTTTCTCCTTCAGCGAGTGGACGTCGCCGAGGAGCAGATCGAAGGACAGAGTCCCCACGTACATGCATTTTCCGGATATCCCGCCGGTGCGGGTTCGGTGGCCTGCCGGCCGTCGCTCGGCAGGGTCACCAGAACCGTACACGCAACGGCCGGGGCCGATCGACGGATATTCCGACGACCGGCCCCGGTGTGACGAGCTACGACACGGTGCGATGTGCCTCGCGCTTACGCGCGCGGCTTCTCGCGCATCTCGTACGTCGCGATGACGTCGTCGATCTTGATGTCGTTGTAGGAACCGAGGTTGATACCACCCTCGAAGCCCTCGCGGATCTCGGTGACGTCGTCCTTGAAGCGGCGCAGACCCGAGATGTTGAGGTTCTCCGCGATGACCTTGCCATCGCGCAGGAGCCGCGCCTTGGTGTTGCGCTTGACCTCGCCGGACCGGATGAGGACACCGGCGATGTTGCCCAGCTTGGACGAGCGGAAGATCTCGCGGACCTCCGCCGTACCGAGCTCGACCTCTTCGTACTCCGGCTTGAGGAGACCCTTCAGGGCCGCCTCGATCTCCTCGATGGCCTGGTAGATCACCGAGTAGTAGCGCACGTCGACGCCCTCGCGGTCCGCCATCTGCGCGGCACGACCGGCCGCACGGACGTTGTAACCGATGACGATGGCGTCGGAGCCCATCGCCAGCGAGATGTCGGACTCGGTGACCGCACCCACACCGCGGTGCAGGACCCGGATGTCGACCTCTTCACCGACGTCGAGCTGGAGCAGCGAGGACTCGAGAGCCTCGACCGCACCGGACGCGTCGCCCTTGATGATGAGGTTGAGTTCCTGGACCAGACCGGCCTTGAGCACGGAGTCGAGGTCCTCGAGGGACACACGACGGACGCGCTTGGCGAAGTTGGCGTTGCGCTCACGCGCAGCACGCTTCTCGGCGATCTGACGGGCCGTACGGTCCTCGTCCACGACGAGGAAGTTGTCGCCGGCGCCGGGGACGTTGGTGAGACCCAGGACCAGGACGGGGGTCGACGGACCCGCTTCCTCGACGTTGTTGCCCTTGTCGTCGAGCATGGCGCGCACTCGGCCGTAGGCGTCGCCCACGACCATCGTGTCGCCGACGCGGAGGGTACCGCGCTGGACGAGGACGGTGGCGACGGCACCGCGGCCGCGGTCGAGGTGGGACTCGATCGCAATACCCTGAGCGTCCTGCTCCGGGTTGGCGCGCAGGTCGAGCGAGGCGTCGGCGGTGAGGACGACGGCCTCCAGCAGGGAGTCGATGTGCAGACCCTGCTTGGCGGAGATGTCGACGAACATCGTGTCGCCGCCGTACTCCTCGGCGACCAGACCGAACTCGGTGAGCTGACCGCGCACCTTGACCGGGTCGGCACCCTCGACGTCGATCTTGTTGACCGCGACGACGATCGGGACGCCGGCGGCCTTGGCGTGGTTGAGCGCCTCGATCGTCTGCGGCATGACGCCGTCGTTGGCCGCGACCACGAGGATCGCGATGTCGGTCGACTTCGCACCACGGGCACGCATGGCGGTGAACGCCTCGTGACCCGGGGTGTCGATGAAGGTGATGCGACGCTCTTCGTCGTTGACCTCGGTGGAGACCTGGTACGCACCGATGTGCTGCGTGATGCCGCCGGCCTCGCCCGCGACGACGTTCGTCTTGCGGATGGCGTCGAGCAGTCGGGTCTTACCGTGGTCGACGTGACCCATGACGGTCACGACCGGCGGACGCGGCATGAGGTACTCCTCGCCGCCCTCGTCCTCGCCGAACTCGATGTCGAAGCCCTCGAGGAGCTCGCGGTCCTCTTCCTCCGGGCTGACGATCTGGACGACGTAGTTCATCTCGCCGGCCAGCATTTCGAGCGTCTCGTCGGAGACGGACTGCGTGGCAGTGACCATCTCGCCGAGGTTCATCATCACGGCGACGAGCGACGCCGGGTTGGCGTTGATCTTCTCCGCGAAGTCGGTGAGGGAGGCACCGCGCGACAGGCGCACGGTCTCGCCGCCACCGCGCGGCAGCATCACGCCGCCGACGGACGGGGCCTGCATGGCCTCGTACTCCTGGCGCCTCTGACGCTTGGACTTGCGACCACGACGGGCCGGACCACCGGGACGGCCGAAGGCACCCTGCGTGCCACCACGGGCACCGGGACCACCGGGACGACCACCGAAGCCGGGACGACCGCCGCCACCGGCACCGGCCGGACCGCCGCCGAAGC
>NZ_JBSGZP010000533.1:0-5282 GCF_053611065.1 Streptomyces sp. NPDC054840 | reverse complement strand
GCGGCCGCCGGGTCCACCTGGGGGCACGGGCCGCCCGCCACCAGGGTCTTCTCGGCGAAGGCGCCGATGCCGAGGGCCGGGGAGAGCGGGGTGCCGTCCTCCAGGGTCATGGGCTGGGTGGCGTTGTGCGTGGCGAAGCAGTACCAGGGGCGTCCGCGCCTGCAGGCGCGGCAGGTGCCGCACACCGCGCGCCAGTTCAGGATCACGAAGTCACCGGGGGCCACGGACGTGACGTCCGTGCCGACCGATTCGACGACTCCGGCGGCCTCGTGGCCGAGCAGGAAGGGGAATTCGTCGTTGATCCCGCCCTCGCGGTAGTGCAGGTCGGTGTGGCAGACCCCGCAGGCCTGCACCCGGACGAGGGCCTCGCCGGGTCCCGGGTCGGGCACGAGGATCGTCGTCGTCTCGACCGGTGCGCCCTTGCTCCGGGCGATGATCCCTCGTACGCGATGTGTCACGTCGTACCCCGCTCTGATCGAATCCGTCTGGATCACCGAACGTACACGGACGGCACGCGGTACGGGAGTTGCGTCACGTTCCGGCGCGCGACCCGGCCAGATCCGGTGGTACGGCGGCCCGGAGTGCCGCGCCGAAGGCCGCCACGGCCGGGTGCGCGCCGGCTCCGCTGCGGAAGGCGAGGCCGGTACGCCGCTCCATGAGCAGGCGGGTGAGCCGTACGGCCGGATCGGCCGGGCCCGCGACCCCGAGCTGCGGTACGACGGCCACCCCCTGACCCGCGGCGACGAGCGCGAGCACGGTGGCGAACTCGTCGACCTGGTGGCGCACCCGAGGGGTGAAGCCGGCGGCCTGACAGGCCCGGACGGTCATGGCGTGGCAGAGGGTGCCGGGGGTGGCGGTGATCCAGGGCGCCCGGGCGTGCGTACGCAAGGCGGCGCCCTGGTCGGATCCACCGGGCCGGCCGAAGGCCTCGGGCGGGTCGGAGGCCTCGGGCGGGCCGGAGGCCTCGGGCGGGTCGGAGGCCTCGGCGGCGGGCGCGGCCAGGTACATCGCCTCGCCGTAGAGCGGTTCGGTGGCCAGTCCCGGCTCGGACTCGGCGGGTACGAAGTCGTACTCGTGCACCAGCGCCACGTCCAGGTCCCCGGCCCGCAGGGCGTGTGCCACCGCCGCCGGGTCGATCTCCGAGACCATCGGCTCCAGTCCCGGATGGCGCCGGGCGAGGGTGATCAGCGCGGCCGGGACGATGGCCCGGGTGGCGGTGGGGAAGGCGCCGATCCGCAGGGCTCCGGCCAGGCCCCCGCGCGCCTCGGCGAGATCGGCGTCGGCCTGCTCCAGCCGTTCGAGGACGGCCTCTGCGTGCCGGACCAGGTTCTGGCCGGCCGGGGTGAGGCGGACCCCGCGGCCGGTGCGCTCCAGCAGGGGCAGGCCGGCCTCCCGTTCAAGGACACCGAGCTGCTGGGAGACCGCCGAAGGGCTGAAGGTGAGGGCCTCGGCGACGGCGGCGATGGTTCCGCGGCGGGCGAGTTCGCGCAGGAGGCGCAGGCGTCGTACATCAAGCATCGGCTCAGCTTACGGGTTGGGTAAGGAACGCGAACTGGATTTGATCCTTCGGGCGGGCAAGGCTCTGGGCATGGCACAGGACATCGCACAGACCCTCCCGTTGCACGGGATTCACGTACCGCTCGTCACTCCCTTCACCCGCTCCGGGGAGGTGGCCGCCGAGGCACTGGAGGCGCTCGCCCACGAGGTTCTCGACGCGGGCGCCAGCGGGATCGTCGCGCTCGGCACCACCGCGGAGGCGGCCGGCCTCGACGAGGTGGAGCGCGACCTCGTCACCGGGGTGTGCGCCCGGGTCTGCGGGGACCGGGGCGCACCGCTGACCGTCGGCGCGGGGGCCGGCGGCACCCGGGCCGCCGAGGCCTCACTGGCCCGGCTGACCCGGTGGCCCGAGGTGCGGGCGGCGCTGGTGACCGTACCGCCGTTCGTCCGGCCCTCGACCGCCGGGGTGCTGGCGCACTTCGCGCGGCTGTCCGAGGTGACCCCGGTACCGCTGATCGTCTATCACATCCCCTACCGCACCGGACAGGCGCTGGACGCGGCCGCGCTGCTGGCGCTCGGCGCGCTGCCGGGGGTCGCCGGAGTGAAGTACGCGGGCGGCGGCATCGGCGAGGACGCGGTGGCGCTGCTCGGCGACCTGCCGTCCGGGTTCGACGTGCTGGCCGGTGACGACGTGTACCTGTCCCCGCTGCTGGCACTGGGTGCGGTGGGCGGGATCCTGGCCTCGGCGCATCTGGCGACGGGCCGCTTCGCGGAGCTCGCCGCGGCCTGGCGGGCGGGTGACGTGGTCCGGGCGCGGGCGCTCGGGCACGCGCTGGCCCGGATGTCGGCCGCGGCCTTCGCCGAGCCCAATCCGGCGGTGCTCAAGGGTGTCCTGCACGCCCAGGGGCGGATCCCGACGCCGGACGTCCGGCTGCCCCTGCTGCCGGCCTCGCGGGGAGCGGTGACGGCCGTGACGGCCGCGCTGGAGCGGTTGGGGTGACCCTGGAGCGCGCACAGGCCGACTTCACGCCGGAAAAAGTCCCTGATGGGCGATTCGCCGCCTACGAGCGAGTCGCCCGAATGAGGGCCTTGGAGAGTGGACTTGCCCGTATTGACCATCGGGCCGTCAAACCGTGATGTGAGCCACACCGGACACCTCAACATCATCTCCGCAGAACAGCCGATTCCCTTTTCCCGGAAAGGGAATCGACTATTGCACCGATACCCCTTCAAGGTCATTTACCCGGCTGATAGCGAGATGTCGATCTATCGGTGGAATTCGGGTCTTGTTCCCGCGTGGGGCGCTCGCCTACGGTCACCTCGTTCCCGGTGGTCAGCTGCCGAATACGGCCGCCACCAGGGATCTCCGTCCCCCCACGTGAGGAATTCCGCCATGCCTGCAAAGGGTAAGCACCGTCGGCCGAAGCACTACCGGATCACCCGCAAGCTGGCTCTCGCCGGCACCGGTGGCGCGGCCCTCACTCTCCCGCTGATCAGTGCGACCACCGCCGGGGCGGTGGAGACGGCCGCCGCACCCACGACGTATTCCGTGGTCGCGGGCGACACCCTTTCGGAGATCGCGGCGGAGCATTCCGTGAGCGGCGGCTGGAAGCAGCTCTACGCGGCGAACCGGAGTGTCATCGGCGACAATCCGTCGATCATCCGGCCCGGCACCAAACTGAAGCTCGGCGTCCAGGCGGAGACCGATCGCGCGAGCAGGTCCGCCGCCCGCCCCGCCCTCAAGGTCGCTGCCAAGCCGGCCACCGCCTACACGAACAATCTCGACGGATGGATCCGTGAGTCCCTCGACGTCATGGCCAAGCATGGTATTCCCGGCTCCTACAACGGAATTCACCGCAATGTGATGCGGGAGTCCTCGGGCAATCCGCTGGCGATCAACAACTGGGACATCAACGCCAAGAACGGGATCCCGTCCAAGGGGCTGCTCCAGGTCATCGATCCGACCTTCCGCGCCTACCACGTGCCCGGCACCTCGCAGAACTCCTACGACCCGGTCGCCAACATCACCGCCGCCTGCAACTACGCGGCCGCGCGCTACGGCTCGATCGACAACGTCAACGGGGCCTACTAGGAAGAATCTCCCCGCGCCGGTTCACACCGGACGATGCCGGGCGGCGCGGACGAGGATCCGCAGGGGCGCCGCCAGGCCGTATCCGGTGTCCCGGCGCAGGGCGGCAGCTCCCGCCCGCTCCACGGCGGTCAGCTGGTGCGCCATCAGCTCCCCCATGGTCGCGATGACGGGACGCAGCCCGGGTTGGCGAGGTCGAGGATGCCTTCGGCGGCCTCCAGGGCCGTACGGGCACGCCGGCACTCGGCGGCCAGCAGAGCCCGCACGGCCGGGGTGTCGCGGGCCTGTTCCAGGTCGGCCCGGGTCACGGAGTGCTCGTCGAGCCGGGCGCGCGGGATGCAGAGGCGGCCACCCGCGAGGTCGCCGCAGAGGTCGGCGAGGAAGTCCACGCGCTGGGCGGCGTCGACGAACCGCCGCCAGCCCGCTGCCTGTTCCGGGTCCGGGCCGCCCCGGTACTGCAGTCCGGTGAAGACCAGCACCCCGGGCCACGCGTAGGCGTCGAGGTAGGCCTGGAAGTCCTCCTCCTCGGCGAAGCCCTCGAAGCCGGCCTCGGCGGTGGCGGCACCCTCCAGGAAGCGGGAGACCCAGTGCGCGGGCAGGCCGCGGGAATCCACCGCGTGCGCGTAGGCCCGCAGCAGGGGGTCGGGGCTGTCCCCGGACGTCAGGGCCGCCTCCACCCGCTCGGACAACGCGGCGAGGCCGGCGGCCCGTTGCTGCGGGGTACCGGTCTCGGCGATGTCGTCGACCAGGTTCATGAAGGCGAGACCCGCGGCGAGGACGGGCACCAGCGGCGGCGCGGCCAGCAGCCGCAGCGCCAGGTACGGGGCGGACTCCCGGCGGAGCACCCGGCGCGCGGCGTGCGTGTAGTCCTCGCGCAGCCTGGGGCCGGATATTCCGGCTGCCGTGAGGGTGGTGCGCCAACTGGGCATCGTGGCCGTACTTCTGAACCTGTCGGACCGTACATGCGTACATGCGTACATGCGTACGGATGGACGATGTCAGAACTTGGTGACCTTCTTGACCTTGCCGTCGATACCGGCGAGTACGTAGCCGCCGCGACCGTACTCGTCGGTGAGGTAGGGCCGCATACAGGGGACCTGGTCCATCATCCAGGGCTCGACGATCACATAGGTCGAGGTCGGCTTCTCGATGCCCACCTCCTTCTTGGACTGATCCAGCAGGCCGGGCAGCGCGTCCCAGTTGACGGTCGCCATATCGATGAGCGGCTCGCCCTCCTCCACCGTGCCGTCCGGGCCCGTGCGCCTGGCGGTGCCGTCGCGGTACTGCCAGGCGTCGACGGTGTCGGCCCCGGGGGCGGTGGGGATCGAGGCGAGGACGTAGCCCTCGTAGACCGTGAGGTCCACGAAGGTGGTGGTGCCGGTCTTCTCCTTGAGCGCGTCCAGGGCGATCCGGATGTTCTGCGGGGTGAGCATGCTGCCGCGGGCGGGGCCGGCCTTGGACGTGCTCGCCTTCGCGCCGGGAGTGGAAGCCTGGGTGCCGGCCGGCGTGGCGACGGCGGGCCGGGTGGCCCGGGCGTCGGCCGCGTCGTCGTCACCGGAGTTCCCGTCGGGCATCCACTGGACGATCCCGACGACCGCGGCCGCCACCACCGCCGTCAGGGCCGCGCCGATCAGGGCCGGGCGCCTGCGCGGCGCGGTCGTCAGCGGGACGGGCGTGGTGGGGGCCCCGTAGGGGG
>NZ_JBSGZP010000532.1:0-5283 GCF_053611065.1 Streptomyces sp. NPDC054840 | reverse complement strand
CGCAGCCTGCGGGGGGCTGCGCGCCGCATCAGCGGATCCCTGGCCACCTTCCGGGTGGTGACCGAGTCCTCTTGGGCCGACGGGCTGCGCACCGAGCTGGTGTGGCTGTCCTCGACGCTGGCCGGCGAGCACGCGTACGCGGACCGGCTGACCCGGCTGATGGACGCCCTGCACCGGCTGTCGGGGTCCCCGGAGCTGCCCGCGCCGCGCGGTTCGGCCGGTGCGCTGACGGTGGGCTCGGCACGGGCGGGCGCCCTGCTGGAGCGGCAGCTGACCCTGGCCCGTACGCGCGCCCACTCGGCCACCCTCCAGGCGCTCGGCTCCTCCCGCTTCCACGCGGTGGCGGACGCGGTGGCGGTGCTGGCCTCGGAGGTCCCGCTGGACCCGGTCGCGGCCCGGGGCCGGGTCTCGGAGGTACTCGTCCCGCTGGCGGCCGTGGCCGAAACCCGCCTGTCGGCGGCGGTCGCCGCACTGCCCCCGGCCGACGGGGTCCATCCGTACAACGCGGACCACGACGGGCTCTGGCACGAGGTGCGCCGTCTGCTGCGGGTCCACCGGTACGCGCGGGAGGCGCTCGGCGAGGACGTGACCCGGCCGGCGGCCGCGGGCGAGGCCCTGGACCGCCACCGGGACGCGGCCGAGGCGGCGACCGCCTCGGCGACGGCGGCCCGCACCCCGCGCATCGCCCCGGCGACGGCCTACGCCCTCGGTGTCCTGCACGCCGACCAGCGCCACGAGGTCGAGGCCGCCCGCCTCGAATTCCGGCACGTCTGGCTTCCGGAGCCCGCGGGTCACGCCGCGATAACGTCGGGGTAACGGATGATGACGGCTGTGTGTGACGGGCCCGGGGCGCACCGGGTCGTCCGCCACGGTTCACCATCCGTTCACTCGGCCCGGTCGGCTGCTTCACCTGTTCTGCCTAATTTCGGTGGTGCACGGAGCGAGTCGCCCGGAGGTCGAGCAGCTCAGCCGCGCACAACCGACGTAGTCCTCTTCGCACGCCGCCCCGATGCAGAAAGCGGTCGGCGGCTTCTGGAAGGAACACCCGAAAGTGAAGCTTCAGCGCAAGAACATGCTTCGTGCCTCCGCCCTCGGGGCGCTTGTCGTGTCCGGCGCCCTGGTCCTCACGGCGTGCGGCTCGGACGACAACACCAAGACCGCCGACGGCTCGGCGAAGCCCTCCGCGGCCGCCGCGGGCGACATCAAGTGCGATGACGCCAAGGGCAAGCTCCTGGCCTCCGGCTCCTCCGCGCAGAAGAACGCCGTCGAGCTGTGGATCAAGAACTACATGGCCGCCTGCTCCGGCGTCGAGGTGAACTACAAGTCCTCCTCCTCCGGTGAGGGCATCGTCGCCTTCAACCAGGGCACGGTCGGATTCGCCGGCTCCGACTCGGCGCTGAAGCCGGAGCAGGTCGAGGAGTCGAAGAAGATCTGCACCGGCGGCCAGGGCATCGACCTCCCGATGGTCGGCGGCCCGATCGCCCTCGGCTTCAACGTCGCCGGCGTGGACAAGCTGAACCTCGACGCCGCCACGGTCGCCAACATCTTCAACGACAAGATCAAGAAGTGGGACGACGAGGCGATCAAGAAGCTGAACCCCGGCGTCACGCTTCCCTCCACCGCCATCCAGGCCTTCCACCGCTCCGACGACTCGGGCACCACCGAGAACCTCACCAAGTACCTCAAGGCCACCGCGGGCGACGCCTGGCCGTACGAGGCCGCGAAGAAGTGGGCCGCCCCGGGCGGGCAGTCGGCCTCCGGCTCCGCCAGCGTCGCCGCACAGGTCAAGCAGGTCGACGGTGCGATCGGCTACTTCGAGCTCTCCTTCGCCAGCTCCCAGAGCATCAAGACGGTCGACCTGAACACCGGTGCCGCCGCCCCGGTCAAGGCCAGCGGTGAGAACGCCTCCAAGGCCATCGCCGCCGCCAAGATCGCCGGCACCGGCTCCGACC
This sequence comes from Streptomyces sp. NPDC054840, assembly GCF_053611065.1. Taxonomy (NCBI): domain Bacteria; kingdom Bacillati; phylum Actinomycetota; class Actinomycetes; order Kitasatosporales; family Streptomycetaceae; genus Streptomyces; species Streptomyces sp. NPDC054840. The sequence continues at coordinate 3,331 of NZ_JBSGZP010000532.1, read as the reverse complement.
TGGCCCTCAAGCTCGACTACACCACCAAGGCCGAGGGCGCCTACCCGCTCGTCCTGGTGACCTACGAGGTCGTCTGCGACAAGGGCAACAAGCCCGAGACGCTCCCGACCGTGAAGTCCTTCCTGAACTACGCGGCCTCGGACGCCGGCCAGAAGGTCCTGCTGGAGAACGGCTACGCGCCGATCCCGGCCGAGATCAACACCAAGGTCCGCGAAGTCATCAACACCCTCGGCTGAATCCCGCCCCCGAGGTGTCGGCCGTCCCCGTACGGGAAGGCGACACCTCGGGGACCCTTCCCCTCCACCCGGGGGAATCCGGTGCACCGCCGCCAGGGGGCATGCCCCCCACACAGACCGGAAAGACCATGGCTTCCACCACACCCACCCCGATAGACACGGCTCCGCCTGTCGCCAGGAGCTCAGGGTCCACCGGCCGCGCCGGTGACAAGATCTTCGCCGGGCTCTCCAAGGGCTCCGGCATCCTGCTCCTGGTGATCATGGCGTCGATCGCCGCCTTCCTCACCTACCGCGCCTCGATCGCCCTGTCGAAGAACGAGGGGAACTTCCTCACCACCTTCGACTGGAACGCGTCGGCCAACCCGCCCGTCTTCGGCATCGCCGTCCTGCTCTTCGGCACCGTCGTCAGCTCGATCGTCGCGATGGCCATCGCGGTTCCGATCGCTGTCGGCATCGCCCTGTTCATCTCGCACTACGCGCCGCGCAAGCTGGCCGCGCCCCTCGCGTACACGGTCGACCTGCTGGCCGCCGTGCCGTCGATCATCTACGGCATCTGGGGCGCCCTCTTCCTCGTCCCGCAGCTGAACGGCCTGAACCTCTGGCTCGACGAGTACCTGGGCTGGACGTACGTCTTCGACAAGACCCAGGTCGGCGTCGCCCGTTCGCTCTTCACCGTCGGCATCCTGCTCGCGATCATGATCTTGCCGATCGTGACCAGCGTCAGCCGTGAGGTCTTCCTCCAGGTCCCGCGCATGAACGAGGAGGCCGCCCTGGCCCTCGGCGCGACCCGCTGGGAGGTCATCCGGATGTCGGTGCTGCCCTTCGGCCGCTCCGGCGTCATCTCCGCCTCGATGCTCGGCCTCGGCCGCGCGCTCGGCGAGACCATGGCCGTCGCGACCGTCCTCTCCCCGAGCTTCCTGATCTCCGGCCACATCCTGGACCCGGGCGGCGGTACGTTCGCGCAGAACATCGCCGCGAAGTTCGACGAGGCCAACGAGTTCGGCCGCGACGCGCTGATCGCCTCCGGTCTGGTCCTCTTCCTGCTCACCCTGCTGGTCAACGGTGCAGCTCGCCTGATCATCGCTCGCCGCAAGGACTTCTCGGGGGCGAACGCCTGATGAGCCACGCACTCCAGGACCCGCGCCCCACCCGGGCCCGCAAGTCCGCCGCTCCCGCCGGCCTCACCCGCGGCGGCCTGCCCCGCTGGGCCCCGGCGGCCATCGCGGCCCTCTCGATCGCCCTCGGCTGCGGCATCGGCCTCGTCTTCGGCCTCGACAGCAAGATCCAGTGGGGTCTGCTCGCGGCTCTGCTCTTCATCGCCGTCACGTACACCGCCAGCGCGGTGATCGAGAACCGCCGCCAGGCCAAGGACCGCGTCGCGACCTCCCTCGTGTGGGTCTGCTTCGTCCTCGCGGTCATCCCGCTGCTCTCGCTGATGTGGACCACGATCAGCCGGGGCCTGAAGCTGTTGAGCGGCAACTTCCTCAGCCACTCCATGAACGGCGTGACCAGCTTCGACGAGGGCGGCGGCGTGTACCACGCCCTGCTCGGCACCATCGAGCAGGTCGCCCTCGCCACGCTGATCGCGGCACCCATCGGCCTGCTGACCGCCGTGTACCTGGTCGAGTACGGCAAGGGCCGCCTCGCCAAGTCCGTCACCTTCTTCGTCGACGTCATGACCGGCATCCCCTCCATCGTCGCGGGCCTGTTCATCCTGACGACCTGGAACCTGATGCTCGGCTTCGGCCCGTCCGGCTTCGCCGGCGCCATGGCCCTGTCGATCCTGATGATGCCGGTCGTGGTCCGCTCCACCGAGGAGATGCTCAAGCTCGTCCCGAACGAGCTGCGCGAGGCCGCCCTCGCCCTGGGTGTGCCGAAGTGGCGCGTGATCCTCAAGGTCGTGCTCCCGACCGCCATCGGCGGTATCTCCACCGGTGTGATGCTGGCCGTCGCCCGCATCGCCGGCGAGACCGCGCCGATCATGCTGCTGGTCTTCGGCTCCCAGCTGATCAACGGCAACCCCTTCGAAGGCGCCCAGTCCTCGCTCCCGCTCTACATTTGGGAGCAGTACAAGGTCGGCAGTGAAGCCTCCTACGACCGGGCGTGGGCCGCAGCCCTCGTCCTGATCGCCTTCGTCATGATCCTCAATCTGGTGGCCCGCGGCATCGCCCGCTGGAAGGCCCCGAAGACCGGTCGCTGACGCGACTCATGAAAGCGAAGTGACCCCTCATGGCGAAGCGAATCGACGTCTCCGGACTGTCCGCCTTCTACGGCACCCACAAGGCCATCGACGACATCTCGATGACCGTGGAGCCCCGCTCCGTGACCGCCTTCATCGGCCCCTCCGGCTGCGGCAAGTCCACCTTCCTGCGCACCCTCAACCGCATGCACGAGGTCACCCCCGGCGGCCGCGTCGAGGGCAAGGTCCTGCTGGACGACGAGAACCTGTACGGCACCGGCGTGGACCCCGTCGCGGTCCGCCGCACGGTCGGCATGGTCTTCCAGCGCCCGAACCCCTTCCCCACGATGTCCATCTTCGACAACGTGGCGGCGGGCCTGCGGCTGAACGGCAACTTCAAGAAGTCCGAGCTCGCGGACATAGTCGAGAGGTCGCTCCAGGGAGCCAACCTCTGGAACGAGGTCAAGGACCGCCTGGGCAAGCCCGGCTCCGGCCTCTCCGGCGGCCAGCAGCAGCGTCTGTGCATCGCCCGCGCCATCGCGGTCGAGCCGCAGGTCCTGCTGATGGACGAGCCCTGCTCGGCCCTCGACCCGATCTCCACGCTGGCGATCGAGGACCTGATCGGCGAGCTCAAGGAGCGCTTCACGATCGTCATCGTGACGCACAACATGCAGCAGGCGGCCCGCGTCTCGGACCGCACCGCCTTCTTCAACCTTTCGGCCGTCGGCCAGCCCGGCAAGCTCATCGAGCTCGACGACACGGACCGGATCTTCTCGAACCCGTCCGTCCAGGCGACCGAGGACTACATCTCGGGTCGCTTCGGCTGATCCGGGACATGAACGTCCTGCGGTGCTGCATGGCGGTGCCACCGCAAGGCGAAAGAAAGAAAAAGGGCCGGCTCCCCCTGGGTGGGGGG
>NZ_JBSGZP010000531.1:0-5293 GCF_053611065.1 Streptomyces sp. NPDC054840 | reverse complement strand
CCGAGTTGAACCACTTCACGGTGCCAAGTGCCATTTTAAATCTCCTGAATAGGCGGCAAAGGGCCCCATCCGGAGATTCCGGCAAAACAATAAAAGCGCCTGCGGAGCATTCCCGTCAGGCGCACATAAAGTTCATGGGTACCACAACTGCAACGAGCTCTAAGCTAGCACACCTCGCGGCGAGGAGTCCCGCGGCGAGGGGTGTGACCTGCGCCCTCCGTCCCGTCGGCGGGCGGCTCGCGGTGGCGCGGCAGGGCGGCTCCGAGGGCCGGAACCCCCATGCCCCTTGGGTCGCGGGCGGGTCCGGCCCCTCCCTGAAGCCCGCCCCGACCCGGCGGCCCGGCTCCGCTGTCGGCGAAAAGATTCACCCTTACGGGTCGGACCGGGCCGCTGGAACCGGCCGGTGCGGGCGGCGGAAGTCGCTGCCGGCCACCGGAACGGGCTGGTTCGATCATGGAGAAGTGCGAGAGGGCGTGCGGGAGGGGGCCCTGATGCCTCTCCGGGACGGGGCCTACAGCCGCTCGATGATCGTCACGTTGGCCTGGCCGCCGCCCTCGCACATGGTCTGGAGGCCGTAGCGGCCGCCGGTGCGTTCCAGTTCGTGCAGGAGGGTGGTCATCAGCTTCACCCCGGTCGCGCCCAGCGGGTGGCCCAGGGCGATCGCGCCGCCGTTGACGTTGACCCGCTCCGGGTCGGCGCCGGTCTCCTTCAGCCAGGCCAGCACCACCGGGGCGAACGCCTCGTTGATCTCCACCAGGTCGATGTCGGCCAGGGACATGCCGGTCTTCTTCAGCGCGTACGCCGTGGCCGGGATCGGCGCGGACAGCATGCGGATGGGGTCCTCGCCCCGCACCGAGAGGTGGTGGATGCGGGCGCGCGGCCGCAGGCCGTGCTCACGTACCGCCCGTTCGGAGGCGATCAGCATCGCGGCCGCGCCGTCCGAGACCTGGGAGGAGACGGCCGCCGTGATGGTGCCGCCCGCGACCACCGGCTTCAGGGTGGCCATCTTCTCCAGGGTCGTGTCCCGGCGCGGGCCCTCGTCCACGCTCACGTCCCCGTACGCCACCGTCTCGCGCGCGAAGCGGCCTTCGTCGAGGGCCCGGATCGCCCGCCGGTGGGAGCGGAGCGCGAACTCCTCCATGTCCAGCCGGGTGATCCCCCACTTCCGCGCGATGAGCTGGGCGCCGTGGAACTGGTTCACCGGGGCGTCCCCGTACCGGGCCCGCCAGCCCGCCGAGCCCGCGTACGGCCCCTCCGTGAGCCCCAGCGGCTCCGCCGCCTGCCGCGAGGCGAAGGCGATCGGGATCATCGACATGTTCTGCGTGCCGCCCGCGACCACGAGGCCCTGGGTGCCGGACAGGACGCCCTGCGCCGCGAAGTGCACGGCCTGCTGCGAGGATCCGCACTGGCGGTCGACGGTGACCCCGGGCACCTCCTCGGGCAGGCCGGCCGCCAGCCAGGCCGTCCGGGCGATGTCCCCGGCCTGCGGCCCGACGGTGTCGAGGCAGCCGAACACCACGTCCTCCACGGCGGCCGGGTCCACCCCGGACCGCTCGATCAGTGCCTTCAGGACGTGTGCGCCCAGGTCGGCCGGATGGACGGCGGCCAGGCCGCCGTTCCGCCGCCCCACGGGGGTGCGTACCGCATCGACTATGTAGGCCTCGGGCATCGGATCTCCTCGGACGGTCGGGTCTGTCAGGTGGGGCGCAGTGCGATCCCGTCCAGCACCATCGACAGGTACTGGCGGGCGATCTCCTCGGGGCTGTGCTGTCCGCCCGGCCGGTACCAGGAGGCCGCCACCCACACCGTGTCGCGCACGAAGCGGTAGGTGAGGCGGATGTCGAGGTCGGCGCGGAAGACCTTGGCCGCGACCCCCCGCTCCAGCGTCCCGAGCCAGGCCTTCTCGAACTTCTGCTGCGAGTCGGACAGGTAGTGGAAGCGGGGCTGGGCGGAGAGGGTGCGGGACTCCTTCTGGTAGATGGCGACGGCGGCGCGGTGCCGGTCGATCTCCCGGAAGGATTCGGTGACGAGCGCCTCGATGGTCTCCCTGGGGCCGAGAGCTGCGGCGAGAACGGTGTCGTACCCGTCCCACAGTTCGGTCAGGAAGGCCGAGAGGATCTCGTCCAGCATCGATTCCTTGGAATCGAAGTGGTAGTAGAGGCTGCCGGCGAGCATGCCCGCGGCGTCGGCGATCTTGCGGACGGTGGTGGCGTTGTAGCCCTGCGCGGCGAAGACCTCGGCGGCGGTGTCGAGGAGTTCGCGACGCCGTTCGGGGGAGGCCGTCACCTGCGGCTGCTTCTTGGCTGTCGGCTTGTTCGTTGGCACGCGTCCATTCTCGGCCAAGGCATCCGCTAGGCGTGCTGGCTGCTGACCGACACCGTCTCGCCGGTCATGTACGAGGAGTAGGAGCTGGCCAGGAAGACGATGACGTTGGCGACCTCCCAGGGTTCGGCGTAGCGGCCGAAGGCCTCCCGGGCGGTCAGTTCGGCCAGCAGCTCCTCGCTGGTGACCTTCACCAGGTGCGGGTGCATGGCCAGGCTCGGGGCGACCGCGTTGACGCGTACGCCGAACTCCGCGGCTTCCAGGGCCGCGCAGCGGGTCAGGGCCATCACCCCGGCCTTGGCGGCGGCGTAGTGGGCCTGGCCGGTCTGGGCGCGCCAGCCGATGACGGAGGCGTTGTTGACGATCACTCCGCCGCCGCCGGACGTCTTGAACGCGCGGAGGGCGGCACGGGTGCAGCGGAAGGTTCCGTTCAGGGTGACGTCGAGGACGCGGGACCACTGGCTGTCGGTCATGTCGACGAGGGCGGCGGTGCCGCCGAGGCCGGCGTTGTTGACGACGATGTCGAGGCGGCCGTGGGTGTGCTCGGCGAGCGCGAAGAGGGCTTGGACCTGGTCCTCGTCGGTGACGTCGCAGGGCAGGGAGGTGACGCGGTCCGCGCCGAACTCGGCGGCGAACGCCTGCCCGGTCTCCTTCAGGCGGCGGGCGTGGGCGTCGCCTATGACGATGCGGGCGCCCTCCTCCAGGAGGCGGCGGGCGGTGGCTCCGCCGATCCCGGCCCCGGCGGCGGCGGTGACGACGGCGGTGCGGTCCTTCAGCAGTCCGTGCCCGGGGACATAGTCGGGGGTCTTCACGCCCGTACCTCCTGGGGAAGGCCGAGGATCCGCTCGGCGATGAGGGTGCGCCGGCTCTCGTCCGAACCCGCGTGAACGGTGTCGGCGCGGGAGAGGAGGAAGAACCGCTGCCGGCCGCCGGGGCCGTACGGGTCCTCGTGCGCGCCGGCGGCGGGGCGTTCGGTGCGGGCCTCGGGCTCGCGGCCGGGTCCGCCGCAGGCCTTGAGGGCGGCGAGCGCGCCGGCGGGGTGGGCGCACGTCGCCGCCCCCGGACCCCCGGTGCGGAATTCCTCGACGCTGCTCATGGCCGTACGTTAACCTACCAAACACTTGTTAGGGAAGCTTCGCTCGAGAAGGATGGACGCCGCACGCCCGACGACCGAGCGGCCGGCGCCGACCGAGCGGGCCGTCGACCGGGCCGAGGTCCGCCAGGCCCTGCACACCGGAGGGGACTCGGTGTCCGGCCCGCACCAGCCTGCGCACGCACACCACGCGGGGACGGCGGCGGACTCGCTCGGCGTCGTCGGCATCGCCGCCCCGAAGGAGACGAACACCTGATGGAACTCACGCACACGGCGGACGTGGAGGCTTTCCGGGCCGAGGCACGGGACTGGCTCCGCGCACACGTCCCGGCGAGGCCCCTGCCCTCCTTGGAGACGGCCGAGGGCTTCGCGGCCCACCGGGAGTGGGAGGCGCTGCTGCACGCGAACCGCTGGTCGGTGGTGTCTTGGCCCGAGGAGTACGGGGGCCGGGGCGTGGACATCGCCAAGTGGCTGGTCTTCGAGGAGGAGTACTGGGCGGCGGGCGCGCCCGGCCGGGTCTCGCAGAACGGCATCAACCTCCTCGCCCCCACCCTGTTCGACCACGCGGACGCCGAGCAGCGCTCGCGGGTGCTGCCGTCGATGGCGAGCGGCGAGGTGATCTGGGCGCAGGCCTGGTCGGAGCCCGAGTCGGGGTCCGACCTGGCCTCGCTGAAGTCCCGGGCGGTCCGGACGGAGGGCGGCTGGCTGCTGTCCGGGCAGAAGACCTGGTCCTCGCGGGCGGCCTTCGCGGACCGCGCCTTCGGGATCTTCCGCACCGACCCGGACACCCCCGAACCGCATCAGGGGCTGACGTACCTGATGTTCGGCCTGCGGGCGCCGGGGGTGACGGTGCGGCCCATCGGCCGGCTCGACGGCAAGCCGGCCTTCGCGGAGCTCTTCCTGGACGAGGTCTTCGTACCGGACGGGGACGTGATCGGGGAGCCGGGGCAGGGCTGGCGGATCGCCATGTCGGCGACCGGCAACGAGCGCGGGCTGACCCTTCGCTCCCCCGGTCGTTTCCTGGCGGCGGCGGACCGGCTGGTCGGGCTGTGGCACGCGCACGGGGACCCGTCCGACACCGCGCTGCGGGACCGGGTGGCGGACGCGGTGGTCGGGGCGCGCGCGTACGAGCTGTTCACCTGGGCGAACGCCTCCCGCTTCGCGGCGGGCGAGGCGATCGGCGCCGAGTCCAGCCTGAACAAGGTGTTCTGGTCGGAGTACGACATCGCCCTGCACGAGACGGCGCTTGACCTGCTGGGCGCGGGCGCGGAGCTGGCGGAGGGCGAGTGGGCCGAGCCATGGGTGTTCTCCCTGGCCGGGCCGATCTACGCCGGGACGAACGAGATCCAGCGCGACATCATCGCCGAGCGGCTGCTCGGCCTTCCGAAGGGCCGCCGCTGATGCGCTTCCTGCTGACCGACGAGCAGTCGGACTTCGCCCGTACGGTGCGCTCCCTGCTGGGTTCGGCGGAGGTGCCGGCGGCGGTACGGGCCTGGGCGGCCGGCGACACCGGGCCCGGGCGGGCGCTGTGGGCCCGGCTGGCGGGGACGAGCCTGTTCGCGCTGGCCGCGCCGGAGGCCTACGAGGGGGTGGGACTGCTCCCGCTGGAGCTGTCCCTCGGCTTCGTGGAGCTGGGCCGGGCCGGGGTGCCGGGGCCGGTGGTGGAGAGCGCCGCCGTGTCGGTGCTGCTGGCGGAGCTGGCGGACAAGGCGCTGGCCGAGCGGTTCCTGCCGGGGCTGGCGCGGGGCGAGGCCTCGGCCACGCTGACCCTGCCGGGCGGGAGCCCGTACGCCCTGGACGCGGACGCGGCGGCGTACTGCTTCACGGTGTCGCCGGCCGGCGAACTGCGGCTGGCGGGCGGCCCCGGTGAGCTGCTCC
>NZ_JBSGZP010000530.1:0-5310 GCF_053611065.1 Streptomyces sp. NPDC054840 | reverse complement strand
CTCCGGTACTCGGGCGCCCCTCCGCCTTGCGCTGCACGGCACCGGACTCCGCGGGCCGCGCCCTCCGGGCGCCCGGCGCTCCATCTGAAACACGCCCTCGCCCGCCCGCCTCGCCCGCCTGCCGCGGCCGCCTGCCTCGCCCGCCTGCCTCGCCCGCCTGCCGCGCCCGCCTGCCTCGCCCGCCTGCCTCGCCCGCCGCGCCCGCCCGCCCGCCAGCCGCGCCCGCCCCGCCGGGCCCACCCGGGCCCGGCGGCCCCCGACCGCCCCGGCTCCACCGGGCAACCCTGGGCTTCACCAGGCCTTGGCCGTTCCGGCTGCGCCGGGCAGCTGCCGCCTGCCGGTCCGACCCGGCTTCGCCGAGCCCACTCCAGCCCCGCCGGCGTTTGAGGCGCGGGGTCTGGGGCGGCGCCCCGGGAAACCCGGCTCCGCCGGGCACCGGGCCCCGCTCCGGAGCCCCCTGGCGGAGGCGAGTGGGCTACCAGCCCTGCAGGGGTGGGGAGACGTTGCTCGGCGGGCTGATCCAGGGGCGGGTCAGGGAGGCCCACACCACGAAGGCCACCGCCGCGGCGAAGAGCACGGCCCAGCCGAACCTGCGCAGCGCCCGGCGTCGGCGCAGGAGGCGGCCGCCCCGGGCCGCGGCGCCCGCCGCCAGCCCCGTCGGCACCGGCGGGTACGGGCCCTGCAAGAGCCGTTTGACCTGGGCTTCCTTCCGGTCCGGGATCCCGCTCACGCCGCCTCCCGGTTCCGCAGCGCTTCCACGGCCCGGTTGCACAGCACCCGTACCCGCTCCACCGGCATCCCGAGCTGCGCCGCCGTGACCTCTTCCGCGACCCCTTCGTAGAGCCGCAGGACGAGTACGAGCCGCTCCGGCGGGGTCAGCCGGGCGAGCAGGCCGGCGCCGCCGTGGTGGTGCCGGCCGGTCCGGGCGAAGGCGGTGCACAGTTCCTGGCGGGTGAAGTCGTACGGGTCGTCCCCGCGCAGCCGCCGCCAGTTCGCGTACGTCCGGGCCAGCGCGCCCGCCAGCAGCCGCCGGGCCGACTCCGGTTCACCGGTCAGCAGGACCGCGACGTGCAGGAGACGCCCGGCCGCGCCCGCGACGAAGGCTTCGAACTCCGCGTAGGAGCCCGCCTGTTGATCAACCACCCGCATAGTCCACATAGTGCGGGCAGCGGGGCCGCCCAGGTCAAGAGGACGGACGGACTCCGCTCAGGAGGCGGGACCGGCTTCGGCCACGGACGCCATGAGGTCCGACAGCGACAGGTTGAAGCGCGTCAGCAGACCGGTGAAGGATTCGCGCTCGCCCTCGCTCCATCCCTCCGTCACCCGGGCCATCAGCTCGCGCCGCGAGGAGCGGACCTCCTCCAGCCGGGCCAGCCCCCGCGGGGACAGCGCGAGCACCACGGCCCGCCCGTCCTCGGGGTGCGAGGTCCGCTTGACCAGACCGCTGTCGACCAGCGGCGCGACCTGCCGGGTCACCGTGGAGGAGTCGATCCCCATGCCGCCGGCGAGCGCCTTCACGCCCATCGGGCCTTCCAGGTCGAGCCGGTTCAGCAGCAGGTAGGCGGCGCGGTCCATCGAGTTGCGGGCCTGGCCCACACCGCCCAGACGGGTCTGCTCGGCACGGCGGGCGAAGACCGCCACCTGGTGCTGGAGCGCGTCGAGGAGACCGGCTCCGGCGGGCGCGTCGGGCGCCGCGGGCAGATCGGAATTGGCCGGGGTGGAAGGCATGGCCGTGGGCTCTCTTCGCGTGGGTCCGACAAGGTTGGGGGACAGAGTACGCGGCCGTGCGGCGGCTCGTACGCCGCGTACGAGAACTGGTACGGCCGGTTCGGGCCCCCGCCCCGCGGGTGTCCCGGATGGCGAGATATCGCCCCTGCCGAAGGCCCGCCCACCGTCCTGCCCCCGGCCTCTCCCGCAGGCCCTCCCGAGGGTCCTCCAGAGGGTCTGTCCGCGGCCCGGGGCCGGGTCCCGAGCGGGCTGCGAGACTGGCGGCATGAACTACCGCGTGCCCCAGCCCGTCCCCCAGGTCATCCTCGACGACATCCGGGGGGCTCAGAAGATGCTCTCCGGCGTCTCCCGGGTCACCGCCATGGAGGGCAGCCGGCACCTCTCCGCACTCACCGGTTCCCCGGTCCACCTCAAGTGCGAGAACCTCCAGCGCACCGGCTCCTTCAAGCTCCGCGGCGCCTACGTACGCATCGCCTGCCTGCGCCCCGAGCAGCGGGCCGCCGGCGTCGTCGCCGCGAGCGCGGGCAATCACGCGCAGGGCGTGGCGCTGGCCTCCTCCCTCCTCGGGGTCCGCTCGACCGTGTTCATGCCGGTCGGCGCGCCGCTGCCGAAGGTGGCCGCGACCCAGGAGTACGGCGCCGACGTCCGCCTGCACGGGCAGGTCGTCGACGAGACCTTCCTGGCCGCCCAGGAGTACGCGGACCGCACCGGCGCGGTGTTCATCCACCCCTTCGACCACCGCGACATCATCGCGGGCCAGGGCACCGTCGGCCTGGAGATCCTGGAGCAGTGCCCGGAGGTGCGGACCATCCTCGTCGGGATCGGCGGGGGCGGTCTCGCGGCCGGTGTCGCGGTCGCCGTGAAGGCGCTGCGGCCGGACGTACGGGTCATCGGGGTGCAGGCGGCGGGCGCGGCCGCGTACCCGCCCTCGCTCAGGGCCGGGCACCCGGTCTCGATCGACGAACCGAACACGATGGCCGACGGGATCAAGGTCGGGCGCCCCGGAGACGTCCCGTTCCACATCATCGGCGAGCTCGTCGACGATGTGCGTACGGTCTCCGAGGACGCCCTCTCCAGCGCCCTGCTGTTGTGTCTGGAGCGGGCCAAGCTGGTGGTCGAACCGGCCGGGTGCAGCACGGTCGCGGCTCTGCTCAGTGAGCCCGAACTGTACGGCGGGGGCCCGGTGGTGGCCGTCCTGTCCGGCGGGAACGTCGATCCGCTGCTGCTCCAGCGGATCCTGCGCCACGGCATGGCGGCGGCGGGCCGGTACCTGTCCCTGCGGCTGCGCGTGGCCGACCGGCCGGGCGCCCTGGCCGGGCTCCTGGCGGTGTTGTCGGTGGTGGATGCGAATGTGCTGGACGTGAGCCATGTGCGGACGGACCCGCGGCTGGGGCTCACGGAGGTGGAGGTGGAGCTGCACCTGGAGACGAAGGGCCCGGAGCACTGCGCGGAAGTCGCGCGTTCCCTGCATGGCGCCGGATACAAGGTGATGAGCTAGAGACCGTCCTGCCCGCTCGGGCAGGACGCACCCGTTCGGCCGAGTAGGACCTGCCCGGCACCCATAGGATTTGCATAGAAATGCCCTGAATGCCCTGATTCTACTGGCCTGATTCACTGGGAGAATCCATATGCCAGGCGCTATCTACGCGGAAGGTCTGGTCAAGACCTTCGGCGATGTACGGGCTCTCGACGGCGTGGACCTCGATGTCCCCGAAGGCACCGTCCTGGGTCTGCTCGGCCCGAACGGCGCGGGCAAGACCACGACCGTACGCGTTCTGACCACCCTCCTCCGGCCGGACAGCGGCAAGGCCGTCGTCGCCGGCATGGACGTGCTCAAGCACCCCAACGAAGTCCGCCGCGCCATCGGCCTGTCCGGCCAGTTCGCGGCCGTCGACGAGTACCTGACCGGCCGGGAGAACCTCCAGATGGTCGGTCAGCTCTACCAGATGAAGGCCAAGGCGGCCAAAGCCCGGGCCACCGAACTCCTCGAACGCTTCAACCTCTCCGACGCCGCGGACCGCACGGCGAAGACCTACTCCGGCGGCATGCGCAGGCGCCTGGACCTCGCGGCCGCCCTCGTCGTCAGCCCGCCCGTGATGTTCATGGACGAGCCGACCACCGGACTCGACCCCCGCAACCGCCAGCAGCTGTGGGGCATCATCCAGGAACTGGTCGCCGGCGGCACGACCCTCCTCCTCACCACCCAGTACCTGGAAGAGGCCGACCACCTCGCGCACGACATCTGCGTGGTCGACCACGGGAAGGTCATCGCCCGCGGGACCTCCGACCAGCTCAAGGCCCGCACCGGCGGCGAGCGCGTGGAGGTCGTCGTCCACGAGCGGCAGCACATCACCACCGCGCGCGAGGTGCTCGCCGGCTTCGGCAAGGGCGAGACCACGGTCGAGGAGCACACCCGCAAGTTGACCGTGCCCGTGGCGGGCGGCGCCAAGCTGCTCGCCGAGGTCATCCGCGATCTCGACGCCCGGGGCATCGAGATCGACGACATAGGCCTGCGCCGCCCCACCCTCGACGACGTGTTCATCTCCCTGACCGGACACGCGGCGCAGCGGGCGGCGGAGGAGCACACCGACGACGCGCCGGCCGGTCCCGAGGCCAAGGGCCGCAAGGCGGCCCGGAAGGAGGCGGCGAAGTGACCCTCACGTCCCCGAACCCGGGCACCTCCCCGAACGGCGAACTCGCGGCGCCCCGTCCGCGCGGCGGCGTCGTGCAGAGCGTCAACGACTCCCTCGTGATCGCCAAGCGGAACGTCATCAGGCTCAGCCGGATCCCCGAGATGTTGATCTTCGGGCTGATCCAGCCCGTCATGTTCGTGGTGCTGTTCAGCTTCGTCTTCGGCGGCTCGATGATGATCGGCGGCTCGACCAGCGCCAGCGACTACCGGAACTTCCTGATGGCCGGCATCTTCGCCCAGACCGTCACCTTCGCCACGGCGGGCGCGGGCGCGGGCATCGCGGACGACATGCACAAGGGCCTGATCGACCGCTTCCGATCGCTGCCCATGGCCCGCGGCGCCGTCCTGACCGGCCGTACTCTGGCGGACCTGATGCAGACCGCGCTGACGATGGTGGTGCTGGCGATCGTCGCCCTCCTCGTCGGCTGGCGCACCCACACGAGCGCCGGCGAGGTGCTGGCCGGCTTCGGTCTGCTGCTCCTGCTCGGGTACGCGTTCTCCTGGATCGGCGCCCTGATCGGGCTGTCCGTACGGACTCCGGAGGCGGCCACCTCGGGCGGGCTGATCTGGCTGTTCCCCGTCACGTTCATCTCCAACGCGTTCGTGCCCACGGAGAACATGGCGAGCTGGCTCCAGCCCATCGCCGAATGGAATCCGTTCAGCGCCACCGTCCAGGCCTGCCGCGAGCTCTTCGGGAACCCGGGCGTCTCCCGGTCCGACGCCTGGCCGATGGTCCACCCGGTCTGGGCCTCGCTGATCTGGTCGGCCCTGATCATTCTGCTCTTCCGCACCCTCGCGGTCCGCAAGTACCGCGGAGCGGACGGCTGAGATCCGCAGCCCCGTACCGCCTGCGACGCACGATGCCCGGCCGGAAGGGTCCGGCCGGGCAT
>NZ_JBSGZP010000529.1:0-5328 GCF_053611065.1 Streptomyces sp. NPDC054840 | reverse complement strand
GACCTGTGAGGTCCCCGGCCACGGCCGTTCACGTCGTCACCGCACCGCCTGCGGCCGCTACGGCCGCTACGGCCGCTACGAGCCGAGGATGGTGGTGAGGAACTCCCCCGTCCAGGCCAGCAGTTCCCGCCCGACCACCGGCTTGCCGCCGATCTTGCCCGCCTTCGGGCGCGGGACCAGTACCTGCGAGGTGGCGGGCTTGAGCACCGTCCCCGGGTAGAGCCGCTTGAGCCGCAGTTCCTGCGACTCGCGCAGTTCCACCGGCCCGAACCGGACGTTGTTGCCCTGGAGGGTGATGTCCCCGACTCCGCAGGCCCGGGCCAGCATCCGCAGACCGGCCACCAGCAGCAGGTTCTCCACCGGCTCCGGCAGCTTGCCGTAGCGGTCGGTGAGCTCCTCCCGGACGGCCTTGATGTCGGCCTCGGAGTTGGCGGAGGCGATGGACCGGTACGCCTGCAGGCGCAGCCGCTCGCCCGGCGCGTAGTCGTGCGGGACGTGCGCGTCGACCGGCAGCTCGATCTTGACCTCCAGCGGCGGTTCCTCCTCCACCTGGCCCTCGACCGCGGCCCGGTAGTCGGCCACGGCCTCGCCCACCATCCGGATGTAGAGGTCGAACCCGACGCCCGCGATGTGACCGGACTGCTCGCCGCCGAGCAGATTGCCCGCCCCCCGGATCTCCAGGTCCTTCATCGCCACGTACATGCCCGCACCCATCTCGGTGTGCTGGGCGATCGTCGCCAGCCGCTCGTGCGCGGTCTCCGTCAGCGGCTTCTCCGGCGGGTACAGGAAGTACGCGTACCCGCGCTCGCGGCCACGCCCGACGCGTCCGCGCAGCTGGTGCAGCTGGCTCAGGCCGAAGTTGTCGCCGCGCTCCACGATCAGGGTGTTGGCATTGGAGATGTCGATGCCCGACTCGACGATCGTGGTCGAGACGAGCACGTCGAACTTCTTCTCCCAGAAGTCGACGACGACCTGCTCCAGGGCCTGCTCCGACATCTGGCCGTGGGCCGTCGCGATCCGCGCCTCGGGCACGATCTCGCGCAGCTTGGCGGCCGCCCGGTCGATGGACTCGACCCGGTTGTGGATGTAGAAGCACTGGCCCTCGCGCAGCAGCTCGCGGCGGATGGCCGCGCCGATCTGCTTCTCCTCGTACGGGCCCACGAAGGTGAGCACCGGGTGCCGCTCCTCCGGCGGGGTGGTGATCGTCGACATCTCGCGGATGCCGGTCACCGCCATCTCCAGGGTGCGCGGGATCGGGGTCGCGGACATCGTGAGCACGTCGACGTTGGCGCGGAGCTTCTTCAGCTGCTCCTTGTGCTCCACGCCGAACCGCTGCTCCTCGTCGACGATGACCAGGCCCAGGTCCTTGAACCGGGTCTCCTGCGAGAACAGCCGGTGGGTGCCGATGACCACGTCCACCGAGCCCTCGTGCAGGCCCTCCAGCGTGGCCTTGGACTCGCTCTCGCTCTGGAAGCGCGAGAGCGCCTTCACCTTGACGGGGAACTGGCTGTAGCGCTCGGAGAAGGTGCCGAAGTGCTGTTGCACGAGCAGGGTCGTCGGGACGAGCACGGCGACCTGCTTGCCGTCCTGGACCGCCTTGAAGGCGGCGCGCACGGCGATCTCGGTCTTGCCGTAGCCGACGTCGCCGCAGATCAGCCGGTCCATCGGGACCGACTTCTCCATGTCCTCCTTGACCTCGGCGATGGTGGTGAGCTGGTCGGGCGTCTCCGCGTACGGGAAGGCGTCCTCCAGCTCGCGCTGCCAGGGGGTGTCCGGCCCGAAGGTGTGGCCGGGGGCCGCCATGCGCGCGCTGTAGAGCTTGATGAGGTCGGCCGCGATCTCCTTGACCGCCTTCTTCGCGCGCGCCTTGGTCTTGGTCCAGTCGGCGCCGCCGAGCCGGTGCAGGGTCGGGGCCTCTCCGCCGACGTACTTGGTGACCTGCTCCAGCTGGTCGGTGGGGATGTAGAGCCGGTCGCCGGGCTGCCCGCGCTTGGCCGGCGCGTATTCCACGAGCAGGTACTCGCGGGTGGCGCCCTGGACCGTGCGCTGGACCATCTCGACGTAGCGGCCCACGCCGTGCTGCTCGTGGACGATGTAGTCGCCGGCCTCCAGGGTCAGCGGGTCGATGGTCTTGCGGCGCCGGGTCGGCATCCGGCCGAGGTCCTTGGTGGCGGTGCGCTGGCCGGTCAGGTCGGTCTCGGTGAGGACGGCCAGGCGCAGGACGGGGTCGACGAAGCCGTTGTCGAGCGAGCCGCAGGCCACGTGGACGAGGCTCGGCTCCAGGGTGCGCAGTTCCGGCTCCAGCCGGGCCGCGATGCCCTCACCGCCGAGCACCTCGACGGTACGGGCGGCCGGGCCGTGGCCCTCGGTGAGGTAGACGATGTGCCAGCCGTCGGCGATCCAGCCCTTGGTGTCGGCCAGCGCCCGGGCGGTGTCGCCGCGGTAGGCCTCCGGGGCGTGCATGCCGAGCTTCAGGGTGTCGCCGCCGCCCGCGCTCTCGTCGGCGGCGAAGGGGGACACCGACCACCACATCATGTCCAGCTCGCGGGCCCGGTCGCGGACCTCGGCGATCCCGCGGAGCGAGGCCGCGCCGACGTCGATGGGGGCCTCGCCGCCGCCCGCGGTGGCCGCCCAGGAGGCCATCAGGAACTCCTGGCTGGTCGCCACGAGGTCGGCGGCCCGGGTCCGGACCCGCTCCGGATCGCAGACCACGGCCATCGACCCGGCGGGCAGCACGTCGATCAGCAGTTCCATCTCGTCGACGAGGACCGGGGCGAGGGACTCCATGCCCTCCACGGCGATCCCCTCGGCGATCTTGTGCAGCAGCTCGCCGAGCTCGGGATGGGCCTCGGCGAGGGCAGCGGCCCGCTCCCGTACCGCGTCGGTCAGCAGCAGCTCGCGGCAGGGCGGGGCCCACAGTCCGTGCTCGGCGATCTCCAGGGAGCGCTGGTCGGCGACCTTGAAGTAGCGGATCTCCTCGACCTCGTCGCCCCAGAACTCGATGCGCAGCGGGTGTTCCTCGGTGGGTGGGAACACGTCGAGGATGCCGCCGCGCACGGCGAACTCCCCGCGCTTCTCGACGAGCTCGACCCGCGCGTACGCGGCGGCGGCCAGCGCCTCGGTGATCTCGCCCAGGTCGGCGCCGCCACCTTGGCGCAGGCTGACCGGGACCAGCTCCCCGAGCCCCTTGACCTGCGGCTGGAGCACGGACCGGATGGGTGCGACGAGCACGCTCACGGGACCTGCGGCCGGGTCGTCCTCGCTCGGGTGCACGAGGCGGCGCAGGACGGCGAGCCGACGGCCCATGGTGTCGCTGCGCGGGCTGAGCCGCTCGTGCGGGAGGGTCTCCCAGGACGGGTAGTCCACCACCTCGTCGGGCGGCAGCAGCGAGCGCAGTGCGGCGGCCAGGTCCTCGGCCTCACGCCCGGTGGCGGTGACCGCCAGCACGGTCCGCCCGGTCTGCCGGGCCAGCGCGGCGATCGCGAAGGGCCGCGCGGCGGCGGGGCCGACCAGGTCCACGTGCATGCGCTTGCCGTCCCCGGCCGCGGTGACCGCCTCGGCGAGGGCGGCATCACGGGTGACGGCGTCGAGCAGTCCGTGCAGGCTCATGAAAGAGGCTTTCCGTCCGGTGAAGGTCTGAAGGGGTGCGGTGGAGCGGTGGAGCGGAGTACGCCGCGTACGCGGGGCAACGCGAAGGGCCCGACACGTCGCACGGGCCGGGGGATCCCACCCTACGACGACGCCCCCCGCGCCGCTTTACGATGTTCGTGTTGTGACTGTCCGAGCTCGCCGCGTCGTCTTCCGCCGGGGAGACGACTTTCCCCGGAGGAGCACGAGTCCGTGACGAGCGATGCGATAGCCCGCCCGGCGCCGGTGGTACCGGCATCCGCCCGGCCGGGCCGGTACCCGTGGGCTCCGCCCTGGCTGGTGGCCGCCGGGCTGTTCCTCGTCTACCTCGTGCTGTCCGTCGGGCGGTTCCGGCGGATGGACTGGGCCTCCTGGGACCTGGGGATCTTCGAGCAGGCGATCCGCGCGTACGCGCACTTCCAGGAGCCCGTCGTCGACCTGAAGGGCCCGGGGGCCAACATCCTCGGGGACCACTTCAGCCCGATCATCGCGCTCGTCGCCCCCGTCTACCGGGTCTTCCCCGGGCCCCTCACCCTGCTCGTCGTGCAGTCGGCGCTGTTCGCGCTGTCCGCCGTGCCCGTCACCCGGGCGGCCGTGCGGTTCCTCGGGCGGGCCCGTGGGCTGGCCGTCGGCGTCGCGTACGGGCTGTCCTGGGGCATCCAGCGGGCCGTCGAGTTCGACTTCCACGAGATCGCCTTCGCCGTGCCCCTGCTGGCCTTCGCCCTGGAGGCGGTGCTCGCCCGCCGCTGGCGGGCCGCCCTGCTGTGGGGGGCGCCGCTGATCCTCGTCAAGGAGGACCTCGGCTTCACCCTCGCCGCCCTGGCCGTGGTGGTGGCCTGGCGGGCCCGCGACGGCAACCGGAGGATCACCGTGGCCGCGCTCGGCGTCGCCGCCGCGGCCTGTGTCTTCGCCGTCCTGGTGTTCACCGTCCTGATACCGGCCTTCGCCACCGCGGGCTACGGCTACTGGGACAAGATCGACGGGGCGGGTCCGCTCGGCGGCATCGGCACCAAGCTCACCACCCTGGCGTGGGTGCTGATCCCCACCTCCGGGCTGCTCGCGCTGCGCTCGCCGCTGCTCCTGGTGGCCGCGCCCACCCTCGGCTGGCGGTTCCTGTCCGGGGACGACCACTACTGGTCCACCGACTGGCACTACAGCGCCGTACTCATGCCCGTGGTGGCGCTCGCCCTGGTCGACGCCATCGACACCGTCCGGCGCGGCGAGCGGCCCTGGCTGCGCTCGTACGCCCTGCAGCTGCCGACCGCCGTCCTGGCCGCCGCCCTCGCCCTGAGCGCGACCGCCATGCCGACCGCCAAGCTCGCGGAGGCCCGTACGTACGAGAAGCCCGAGCGGGTCACGGCCATCGAGCGGCTCCTGGACCGGATCCCCGACGGGGCGACCGTGGAGGCCGACACCACCCCGCTGACCCGGCTGACCTCCCGCTGCCGCGTGCTGTGGATCGGCGGCAGCAAGGGCGTGGTCCCCGACTGGATCACCATCGACAACTCCTCCAAGTGGGCCGGCGAGGACCCGACCGGCTACGCCCGCCAGCTCCACCCCGACGAGCGGTTCGCCCTCGTGGGCGAGGCCGCCGGCATCGTCCTGCTGCAGCGGCAGTGACCGGGAGTGCCCGCCGGGGCCCCGGCGCCGGCCCCGGAAACGACGTCGGAAACGACGCCGGTCCGGGACCCTGAGGTCCCG
>NZ_JBSGZP010000528.1:0-5328 GCF_053611065.1 Streptomyces sp. NPDC054840 | reverse complement strand
CGTACAGGTCGTACAGGTGGAGCTCAGGTCCTGCCGGTCACACCGGTCAGGAGGCCTTGGCCTTCGCGGCCGGGGCAGCGGCGGCGGCCGGGGCCGGCGCCGGCTTGGCGGCCTCGTAGAACTCCTCGCGGGGGGTCTCCAGCGCACCGAGGGAGACGACCTCGCGCTTGAGGAACATCGCGAGGGTCCAGTCGGCGAAGACGCGGATCTTGCGGTTCCAGGTCGGCATGGCCATGCCGTGGTAACCACGGTGCATGTACCAGGCCAGCCGGCCCTTGAGCTTGATCTTCGTCTTGCCCATGACGATCATCGCGACGCCCTTGTGGAGGCCGAGGCCCGCCACCGCACCCTTGTTGGAGTGCGAGTACTCGGCCTGCGGGAAGCCCCGCATGCCCGAGATGACGTTGTCGCCGAGGACCTTGGCCTGACGCAGCGCGTGCTGGGCGTTCGGCGGGCACCAGGCGTTCTCGACACCGGCCTTGCGGGCGGCCATGTCCGGAACCTGGGCGTTGTCGCCGGCGGTCCAGATGTAGTCCGTGCCCGTGACCTGGAGGGTCGGCTGGGCGTCCACGTGACCGCGGGGGCCCAGCGGCAGGCCGTAGCGGGCCAGCACCGGGTTCGGCTTGACGCCGGCGGTCCACACGATGGTGTCGGAGTCGACCTCGAGGCCGTTCTTCAGCACCACGTGGCCGTCCACGCAGGAGTCCATGGAGGTGCTGAGGTAGATCTCGATGCCGCGGGACTCGAGGTGCTCCTTGCCCCAGGTGCCGAGCTTCGGCCCGACCTCGGGAAGGATCTTGTCGGCCGCGTCGACCAGGATGAAGCGCAT
The DNA here is from genome assembly GCF_053611065.1 of Streptomyces sp. NPDC054840. Taxonomy (NCBI): domain Bacteria; kingdom Bacillati; phylum Actinomycetota; class Actinomycetes; order Kitasatosporales; family Streptomycetaceae; genus Streptomyces; species Streptomyces sp. NPDC054840. The sequence goes on along the minus strand of NZ_JBSGZP010000528.1, from coordinate 4,499 downwards.
GTCCTCGCGCTTGATCGTGGAGTAGTACTTCGCGGCGTCCCGGGCCATGTCCTCGACCTCACCGATGGTCTCCGCACCGGCGAAGCCGCCGCCGACGAAGACGAAGGTGAGCGCCTTGCGGCGGACGTTCTCGTCCGTCGTGGACTCGGCCTTGTCGAGCTGCTCGAGGACGTGGTTGCGCAGGCCGATGCCCTCTTCGACACCCTTCATACCGATGCCCTGTTCGGCAAGGCCGGGGATCGGGAAGGTGCGGGAGACGGCGCCGAGCGCGATCACCAGGTAGTCGAAGGGCAGCTCGTACGCCTCGCCGACGAGCGGCGTGACGACGGCGACCTTGCGGTCCTGGTCGATGCTGGTGACCCGGCCGGTGAGAACCTCTGCCTTGGGCAGCACGCGTCGCAGCGGGACGACGACGTGCCGAGGCGAGATGCTGCCTGCGGCCACTTCAGGGAGGAAGGGCTGGTAGGTCATGTACGAGCGCGGGTCGACGACCGTGACGGTCGCCTCGCCGTAGCGCATCTTCTTCATGATGCGCTTGGCTGCGTACAGGCCTACGTACCCACCTCCTACAACGAGGATCCTGGGACGCTCCGTGGTGCTCATGGAACGAGTATCCAGCACCCGAAGGGGTGTCGCTCGTGAGCCCCTTCACAAGGACCGAGGGCCCCTCTGCTACACTCCGCGGCCCGCGTGACGGAGGTCATGGCGCGCGACGGGAACCAGCAGGCGTCCGGAGTCGTTGTTCACCCGTCCTGAACTGGCCTCCAAGGCCGAAAGCGGACTGGACCACAGGGCTTCGTCCCTACCTCTGACGTGTGTCCTGTCGCTTCCGTCGATCGCACGAACGCACACGGAAAAGGGCCTGAGGGCCTCCGGAAGACCCCGATGGACCCTCCCGTTGACCTCACAGACCCTTTTTCCTTGTGAAGAACTTCACGAACTTCATGTGGATCACGAGCCCGACGGCCCCCCACAACCTGCTTCGAAGGTCGTTCAGGCCATGGACCAAGCGATTCCATCGAGGATGTCGTGCTCCGACACGACAACCTCGGAAGCGCCGATACGTTCCATGATCGCCAGAAGCACCAGCGCGCCCGCGCCGATCACGTCCACCCGGCCCGGATGCATCACAGGGATCGCCGCGCGCTCGGCGTGCGTCGCCGTCAGCATCCGCTCACTGATCGCGCGCACCTGCTCGTAGGAGATGCGGGAGTGGTGGATCGCGGACGACTCGTACTCCGGCAGCCCCAGCGCGATCCCGGCGACCGTGGTCACCGAGCCGGCCAGGCCCACCAGCGTGCGCGCCTCGGCCAGCGGGACGCTCTCGGCGGCCAGGTCCAGCGCCACCTCGATGTCTGCGCGGATCGCGGCGACCTGCTCCGCGGTCGGCGGGTCGGTGACGACCCCGTCCACCACCAGGTGCCGCTCGGTCATCCGGACGCAGCCGATGTCCACGGACCGGGCGGCCCGTACGTGCTCCTCGCCGACCACGAACTCGGTCGAGCCGCCGCCGATGTCCACCACCAGGAAGGGGCGCTCCAGGTGCTCGTGCGCCGTGAGCTCCTTGGTGGCGCCGGTGAAGGAGAACTCCGCCTCCTGGTCACCGGAGATCACCTCGGGCTCGACCCCCAGGATGTCCAGGACGCCCCGGACGAAGTCCGCCCGGTTCTCGGCGTCCCGGGAGGCGGAGGTCGCCACGAAGCGCACCCTCTCCGTGCCGAACTCCTTGATCACTCCCGCGTACTCGCGGCAGGCGGCGAAGGTGCGCTCCAGCGCCTCCGGGGCCAGCCGACCGGTCCGGTCCACGCCCTGGCCCAGCCGGACGATCGTCATCCGGCGGTCCAGCTCGACCAGCTCGCCGGTGGCCGGGTCGCAGTCCGCCACGAGCAGCCGGATGGAGTTGGTACCGCAGTCGACGGCGGCGACCCGGGTCACGCCCGCGACTCCGTCTCGTCCGTCTTCTTCTCCCCGCACGGGACGACGCAGGCACCCTTGGCCCACCACTCCGGCAGCATGGCGAGGGCCTCGTCGCCGAACGGGTTCACCCCGGGGCCGGCGGCCAGGGAGTGGCCGACCAGTACGTGCAGGCACTTCACCCGGTCCGGCATGCCGCCGGCGCTCGGGAAGCCCTGGAGCACCTCGATGGCGTCGCGCCGCTCGATGTAGTCCTCGTGGGCCGCCTGGTAGGCGGCGGCCAGTTCCTTGTCCTCGGCGAGCCGGGCCTGCATCTCCTTCATCACGCCGTTGGCCTCCAGCGTGCCGATCGCGGAGGCCGCGCGCGGGCACGTCAGGTAGTACAGCGTCGGGAAGGGGGTGCCGTCGGGGAGTCGCGGGGCGGTCTCCACCACGTCCGGCTGCCCGCAGGGGCAGCGGTGCGCGATGGCGCGCAGTCCGCGCGGCGGGCGGCCGAGCTGCTGCTCGAACGCCTCGATGTCCGCGTCGGTCGGCTCGGTCCGGTCGGTCTGGGGCGGGGGCGTCTGCATGCCTGGAGGAAGTCTCTTCGTTCTCGTGGATGGGTGCTGCGGTTGCTGCGGTACGGCGGTACGGATCACTCGCCGGGGCGGTCGGCCTTGTCGACGCCGTCCCAGACGTTGGAGTACCAGGGCCGGTCGGAGCCGGCTCGGCCGGTCCGGTGCGGCTGCGGGGGCTGGGCCCCGGGGTCGCTCATGATGTAGCCGATCTCCCCCGGGCGCAGGAAGTGCAGGTGCTCGCGCGCCTGCTGCTCCGCGTAGGCGTCGTCCTGCCAGCGGGCCTTCTCGTCGCGGAGCCGCTCCAGGCGGTCCCGGGCGGCCGCGGCGGCCCGCTGCTGCTTCGCGATCTCCGAGCGCTGGGAGACGTACTGGCGCATCGGGTACGCGAGGGCGACGACCAGCGTACAGAGGACGAGCACCAGGAGCGCGGCGCGGCCGGTGAGCCGGCTGCGGCGGACCTGCCGCCGCGACTGCGACCGGTAGACATGGGCGGCGGTCCGCTCGCCGAGCTGCTTGAGCCTGGTCGCGGTGGAGAAGGTGGAGAACCGATCCCGGTTCCCGGCCATTGGTCCGCCTCCCCTAGGTACGCCTACGCAATACGTCCCCGCACACGGTACGGGACCGAGTGCGGGGACGTACGGAGGCCAGCCCCCCAGGGGGGTGATTAGCCCTTGAAGCGCGGGAAGGCGGAGCGGCCCGCGTACACCGCGGCGTCGTCGAGGATCTCCTCGATGCGCAGCAGCTGGTTGTACTTGGCGACACGGTCCGAGCGGGCCGGGGCACCGGTCTTGATCTGACCACAGTTCACGGCGACGGCGAGGTCGGCGATGGTGACGTCCTCGGTCTCACCGGAACGGTGGGACATCATGCACTTGAAGCCGTTGCGCTGGGCCATCTCGACGGCGTCCAGGGTCTCGGTCAGCGAACCGATCTGGTTCACCTTCACGAGCAGGGCGTTGGCGGAGCCCTCCTCGATACCGCGGGCCAGACGCTCCGGGTTGGTGACGAACAGGTCGTCACCGACGATCTGGACCTTGGTGCCCAGCTTGTCGGTGAGGGTCTTCCAGCCGGCCCAGTCGTCCTCGTACAGCGGGTCCTCGATGGAGACCATCGGGTACGCGGAGACGAGCTCCTCGTAGTACTCGGTCATCTCGGCGGCCGAGCGGGACTGGCCCTCGAACTGGTACTTGCCGTCCTTGTAGAACTCGGACGCGGCGACGTCGAGCGCGAGCGCGATGTCCTTGCCCGGGGTGTAGCCGGCCTGCTTGATGGCCTCGACGATGAGGTCGAGCGCGGCACGGTTGGACTCCAGGTTCGGGGCGAAGCCGCCCTCGTCACCCAGGCCGGTGGAGAGGCCCTTGGTGTGCAGGACCTTCTTGAGGGTGTGGTAGACCTCGGCACCCCAACGCAGCGCCTCGGAGAAGGACTCCGCGCCGATGGGAGCGATCATGAACTCCTGGATGTCCACGTTGGAGTCGGCGTGCGACCCACCGTTGAGGATGTTCATCATCGGAACGGGCAGCAGGTGCGCGTTCGGACCGCCGAGGTAGCGGAAGAGCGGGAGGTCCGAGGCCTCAGACGCGGCGTGCGCGACGGCCAGGGACACGCCGAGGATGGCGTTGGCGCCGAGCGAGCCCTTGTTGTCGGTGGCGTCCAGGTCGAACATGGCCTGGTCGATCAGCCGCTGCTCGGTGGCGTCGTAGCCGACGAGCTCCGGGCCGATCTGCTCGATGACGGCGAGGACGGCCTTCTCGACACCCTTGCCGAAGTAACGGTTGGGGTCACCGTCACGCAGCTCGATGGCCTCGAATGCACCGGTGGAGGCGCCGGACGGAACTGCAGCACGGCCGGTGCTGCCATCGTCGAGGCCCACCTCGACCTCGACCGTGGGGTTGCCTCGGGAGTCCAGGATTTCCCGGGCTACGACGACGTCGATGGACGGCACGAGCATCTCCTTCTGGGATGTGACGCTGAGTGTGCGGTGGCGTGTCAGGCCGTGGGATGGCCTTGCCGCCTAGAGCCTAACCG
>NZ_JBSGZP010000527.1:0-5336 GCF_053611065.1 Streptomyces sp. NPDC054840 | reverse complement strand
CCGCTGGACCGAGCGGCACCTCGGACACCCCGTCATCAAGGCCTTCAACGGCACCTACGCCCAGGACATCCTCGACCGGCACCGCCCGGCGGGGGCCGCCGACCGGATGGCGCTGCCCGTCGCGGGCGACGACGCCGTCGCGAAGAAGACCGTACGCGCCCTGATCGAGGAACTCGGCTTCGACACGGTCGACGCGGGAGGCCTCGACGAGTCCTGGCGCCAGCAGCCCGACACCCCCGTCTACGGGCTGCGGGAAGGCGTCGACGCGGTCACCAAGGCCCTCGCCGAGGCTTCCCCGACCCGCCCGGAGGCCTTCCGGGGCTGACCGCGGGCGCGCGTTCCGGTCTCGGGGCCACTTGCCCGTCGAGCCGCGGCGGGGCGGGCCCCGGTGACCGGCCGCCCCGTCGGGCGGCATATGCCGGTGGATGACCTACCCCATGCGGACATGAGTGATCGTGCGCTGCAGGAACCGGCCCTCCTCCTCCTGACCGCGCTCGCGGACGAGCCCCGCCACGGGTACGCGATCGCACGCGAGGTGGAGCTGATCTCGGGCGGACGCGTCAAGATGTGGACCGGCACCCTGTACGGGGCCCTGGAACGGCTGCTGGGTCAGGGGCTGATCGAGGTCCACGAGGAGCGGATCGTCGACAGCCGGCTGCGCCGCACCTACCGCCTCACCGCCGGAGGCCGGCAGAGCCTGGCCGTCGAGGCGCGGCGGATCGCCGCCACCGCGCGCGAGCCGGCACGCCGCCTGGGCGTCTCCGGAGCGACGGCCACGGTGTGAGCCTTCGTCTGCTGCGCCTGTACCCCGCCGGTTTCCGCCACGCCTTCGGCGACGAGGTGGCCGAGGCCTACCGGCAGGCGACCGAGGGCGCCGGGCCGATCACCCGGCTGCGGGAGGCCGCGGACATCGTGGCGCACGCGCTCCGGCTCCGCTGGTGGTGGGCGAGGACACCGCGCTGTCGTGCCTGGTCCTGCTCGCGTCCACGGGCCCGGCCGTGCGCCTGTGGCGTCGTCAGCACTCGGACCCGGCCGGCCACGCCTGAGCCGACCGCGGTGGCGGTGGGGGTGGGGGCCGTCAGACCTCGGCGTCGATGTCGGATCCCGCGACGCTGACACGGATCTTGGACTGTCCGTGTCCGAGTGCCTCCCAGTCCTCCATGAAGAGTGCGGACAGCCCGTGTCCGGCGGCCAGGTCGATGAGGGTCTGGGTGCGGTAGTAGAAGTCCTCGCGGAGTACGTGGTGTTCGGTGCCGGTGGTGCGGTCGAAGGTGAAGTCGAAATGGCCTCCGGGCGCCAGGACCCGGCCCACGTGGGCGAAGCACTCGTCGATGACATCGATCGGTGAGTGCGAGAAGACGCTGTGGGCGTGGACGACGTCGAAGTAGCCGTCGGGGAGGAAGTCCAGCGTCAGGTTCTTGGTGATGGTCAGGTGCGGCACCTTGGCCTGGAGTCCCCGCTCGGTCAGGGTCCGCTTCGCCGCGATGAGGATGTCGGGCGAGATGTCGATGCCGTAGTAGTGACCCGCGTCGAGGTAATCGATGAACCGCCAGCCGGCGCGGAGGTTGCCGCAGCCGATGTCCAGCATGCGGGCCCCGGGCTCCAGGCCGTGCCCGACGAGGTAGTCGAACTGCATCTGCCCGAGCGCGAGCCATCGTTCGTGGGTCTGGCTGCCGACCGCTGCCTCGGGGTTGCGGCGGGTGTCCGAGGCCATCACGGCCCGGTAGTAACTGACGTGGTCGGGGTGCTTGAAGGCCAGCCACCGGTCGCGGGCGGCGCGCTTCAGGTACGGGGCGATGCGGTGTGGACGGCTCGCGGCGTAGCGGACCTTGTGGACGAGGGATTCCCGGTTCGCGGTGAGGTTCTTCCTGGTGGCCATGAGCACTCCATCTCCATCGCAACGTGAATCTCCGACGGCAGGCAGGAGCGACTGCCGCCGGGAAGGATCTTCAAACCCCGCCATACGTCGGTGACCGGCATATACAAACCACGTGGCTGTCCCGGGTGGCGGAGAGCACGGCACGGCGCGCACACGGACCGTTCGTGAACATGGGCGTTTTGCGGCGATATCACCAAGATTGCCACTCGATGTCCGGGCGGTCCACGCAACGCGCCCAGGCGCGTGACGCCCCGTCAGTCACACCTCTGACAGCATGAAGAGATGACCGACATACATCGGAAGGTCGGCTCGGGATCGCCGCTGGAGCCGCTGATCGGCTTCTCCCGTGCGGTGCGGGCAGGGCAGTACGTCGCCGTCGCGGGCACCGCTCCCCTCGGGGACGACGGCTCCACCGTCGGCCCCGGCGACGTCCACGCCCAGACCGTACGGTGCCTGGACATCGCCGAAGAGGCCCTGCGGGAGGCCGGGGCGTCGCTGGAGGACGTCGTGCGGACCCGCGTCATGCTCACCGATGTGACGCGGTGGCAGGAGGCCGCGCGGGCGCACGGCGAACGGTTCGCCTCCATCCGGCCCGTCACCACCTTCGTCGAGGTGTCCCGCTTCATCGATCCCGAGTGGCTCGTCGAGGTGGAGGTCGACGCGGTGATCGCCCAGGAACGGGGCTGAGGAGGCAGGTCCGCGCGGTACGGGCCGATGCGGGCCGGGCCGATGCGGGCCGGTGCGGGCCGGGCCGATGCGGGCCGGGCCGGTGCGGGCCGGGCCGGTCCGTCCCTTCCGGTCCGTCCGGCCATCCGGTCACACGGCAGGAGCGGGCCGTTCCCGTTCCCCGAGCAGCCGCGTGCGGAAAAGGTCGAGGACGATGTCGAGCGCCTGACGCGTGGGCTGCCCCGGTTCGTCGATGAGGTGTTCCGTCAGGACGGAGTGCGGCGCGAGTGCGCTCTGCGGGTTCGCCGCGCTCGCGTCCAGCTCGACGGCGACGAAGGCGTCACCGAGTTCCCGGCGAAGGTGGCCGAACCGGTCGCCGGGGACGAGCCGGTCGCCCCGGAAGCGCAGCCCGAGCACCTGGAGCCCCTCGCGCTCGCAACGTCCGCGGACGACCGCGAGGTCCTCGGGGCTGATGTCGATGGCGCCCGCGCGGCCCGGGGTGCAGGCCAGCGGGAGCGAGGGCTGGGACAGCACAGGGGCTACGAGGCGCTCGTCCGTGGCCATCGCCAGGGCGAATCCGCCGGTCAGGCACATCCCCACGGCGCCGACCCCGGGGCCGCCGCAGCGCTCGTGTTCGGCGGCCGCCAGGGCGCGCAGCCACCCCACGACGCGCGAGCTGCGCCCCGTCGCCAGCAGCGTGAACTCACGGCTCACGCACACCTTCCACAGCGACGAGGCCATGTAGCGGCCGGCACTCGGCCAGCCGACCGTGCCGGGATCCGCGTCACGGCCGGGCTCGCCGAAGAGCACCGGGAGTACGGCCGTACAGCCGGACGCCGCCACGTGCTCGGCGAACTCGATGACCTTGGGGGTGATGCCCGGGATCTCCGCCATGACGATCACCGCGGGGCCGTTGCCCGCGCGCAGGATCCGGCGGGTGACGCCGTCGTGGGTGAACGTGCTCTTCTCGAACCCGCTCAGGTCGTGGTCTGCCACGCGCCCGGCTCCTTCCGACGGCTCTTTCCTGGACGACATCAAGTTACCGAGAGGTAGAGCCTTCTGGTCAAGGCGTCCGCAGCACGTTTCGACGCGGCCGCCGAGGACGGCGCGAGCAACACGTCCGCACGACCCGCCCGGTCAGAGGTCGCGCGTCCAGAGTGTGAGGTCGCTGCTGGTCGCGACCGCGAGCGTCCGCCCGGAAGGGGAGAAGCCCGCCGCCCTGAGTCCCGAGCGGTAGGAGTGGAAGATGTGCCACCACCGCTCCCCGTGCGGGCCGGAGTGCGGCAGCCCGCCGTCGGTGGAGAGCAGTACGCGGTCGTTCGGCCAGGCCGGACTCACCACCTCCAGCGTCCAGCCGTCGGCGGTGGTGGTGTGCAGGCCGCCGCCGAAGAGGCCGGCGATGCGGACGCGGTGGCCGGCGACCGGCCCCAGGCCCGGGCAGGAGAGGTCGGGCACCGCGTCAGGGGTGCTGTGCTCCCAGCCGGGGTCCCGGTCGCGTGCGATCTTCTCCCCCGTGCCCGCGTCGAAGAGGCCGTGGCCGTCGTTCGAGACGACCATCACCAGGTCGCCGCCGGTGTCCGGGTGCGAGGCGAAGCCGATCCCGAGCAGCCCGCCAACGGGGACGTGGGGGTCGAAGACCGGCCGCCAGTCGTCGGGTGCCGGCACGACGGGGGCGGCGAGCATCCGGGCGCGCATCTGCGCCTGGTAGCGGGACAGTCCCGCGGCGCCCTCGGCCGACACGGGGTTCGGGCCGGTCGGCCCCGGGTTCCAGTTGGTCACCGGACCATGGTGCACCGGGCCCGTACCGCTTCCCGCACCGAGGCGGCCTCTATGCTGCGGGAATGATCAACCCGATTGAACTCGTGATATTCGACTGCGACGGAGTGCTCGTCGACAGCGAACGCATCGCGCTGCCCCTCCAGGTCGCGTTGGGGGCGGAACTGGGCTGGCCGCTGACCGAGGACGAGGTGATGGACCGCTTCATCGGGCGCTCCAGCGCCTCCGTCCGCGAGGACATCGCCCTCCGGGTCGGCGACGAGACGGCCGACGTCTGGCGGGAGCTTTTCGAACAGCGCCACCGCGAGGCGGTGGACGCCGGGTTGACCGCCGTCGAAGGACTGCCCGAGGCACTCGCCGCGATCACCTTGCCGACCTGCGTCGCCTCCAGCGGCTCGCACGAGAAGATGCGCCACACCCTCGGCCGCACCGGCCTCTACGAGCACTTCGAGGGCCGCATCTACAGCGCCACGGAGGTCCGCCGCGGCAAGCCGGCCCCGGACCTGTTCCTGTACGCCGCGCAGCGGATGGGCGTCGACCCCGCGGCGTGCGCGGTGGTCGAGGACAGCCGCCCCGGTGTCGAGGCCGCCCGCGCCGCCGGCATGCGGGCCTTCGGCTACGCGGGCGGACTGACCCCGGCCGAACGGCTCGAAGGCACCGGCACCATCGTCTTCCAGGACATGCGCGAACTGCCCGGCCTCATCGCGGCAGGCACGCCGTAAGCATCAGCCGAGCGCGTCCCGGGCCAGGGCGGTCATGACGGCCAGGGTCTTGGCCTCCCCGAACGGCGCTGGGGTGATGTCGTGTTCCCGCAGGGCCTGTTCGAGCGTGCCTGGACCGCGGCGGCGTCGGTGACGTCCGACCGCACCGAGACCTCGACTTCAGCGGCCACCTCGGTCTCGCCGTCCGGGCCGGGCTCCGTGGCCGTCGGGACCCTGCCATGGTGCCGGTTATCCCGGGCGCGGCGGAGCCCCGCATCCCGCGCGGCGGCGCGTCCGGGGCCGGTGGAGGGGCC
>NZ_JBSGZP010000526.1:0-5341 GCF_053611065.1 Streptomyces sp. NPDC054840 | reverse complement strand
GGCGCCCTTCCCCGTACCGGTCCCCGCTGCCCGCTACTGGTACGAGCCGAGGTCCGCGATCGCGGAGAAGCCGAGACCGTAGGCGCTCATCCCGCGGCCGTACGCGCCCAGGTGGACCCCGCTCCCGGTGGAGCCGGCCAGCACCCAGCCGAACTCCGACTCGCGGTAGTGGAACGGCGTCGGCTCGCCGTCCACCGGCAGGGACAGCGTGGACCAGTCCTCACCGGCCAGGTCGTCCGCCAGCTCCCACGCGGCCTCGGTCTGCTGGTCCAGCCAGTCGTCGCGCAGCGCGTGGTCCATCTGCCCGGGCCAGCTGTACGCCAGCAGCCCGGAGCCGGCCAGCCAGGCCGCCGAGGCGACCGAGGTGGCCTCAAGGACGCCGGTGCCGTCGCCGCTGCGGCGCAGCGGATTGCTCGCCACGGTGATGACGACCGCGAACCGTTCCTTCTCGCCGGTGGCTAGCTCGCCCCGGGCGGAGGGCTCGTCGCCGTGACCGGTGGAGCCGTGCTCGACCGTGCCGTCCGCGGCCACGGCGACCTGCATGAGCCAGCGGGGGCCGGTGAAGGCCCCGTCCAGCCCGTACCAGGGGAAGTCGGCAGCCAGGAACCCCTCGGCCGTCCGGCGGGCCGCCGGTACGGGCGCGGGGGCCTCTTGTGGCTGTGTATCGCTGTCCGGGCCGGTATCCGGCTCCTGGGCGGGTGCTGCGGCGGCGGCGGCCTCCGCGGTCTGCGCCCCTACCCGGCTGCTGCTCGTCGTCTCCATCTGGGCGGCCTCTCGTTCCGTGGGGTCCGGAACGGCCCTCTCCCTCGCTGTGCTGGGGGGACCCCCTCCCTCGGGCGTCCTGCGATCCGGACAGATGGAGGATAGCCATCCGACCGCGGATCGCCGGGCAGGCCGCGCGTCAGGTGGCGTCGGCGTCGAAGCGCGAGCGCTCCTCCGCAGCGGGAGCGGCGGGCTTCTTCAGCAGGTCCGGGCCGGTCACGGCGGGCGTGGCGGCGGCCGGGGAGGTCTGGGCGGCGCCGGCCTCCGAGCTCTTCACGGCGTCCGAGACATCGTTGAGCTCCTTGCGGAGATCGAAGCTGGTGCGGAGCTCCTTGAGGTCCTCGTTCTCGGTCAGCTGCTTGCGGATGAAGGTCTTCGGGTTCAGGTCCTCGAACTCGAAATCCTTGAACTCGGGGCCGAGTTCGGAGCGGATGTCATTCTTCGCACTGTCCGAGAACGCCCGGACCTTGCGGATGAAGCCCGTGACGTCCTGAATGACCTTGGGCAGCTTGTCCGGTCCGAAGACGAGGATGCCGAGCACCACGATCGTGACGAGTTCGAGTGCGCCTATGTCGTTGAACACCTTGCCGCTCCTCGGCTCTGTATCACTTCGGGCCCCGACACACGGTACCCGGCGTTGTCCACGCACCCATACCTGCGTACCGGCTCCGCAGCCGTTTCTCACCCAGACTTCGTCCGGACTTCGTCCGGGAGACCCCCTGGGCGCGTCATCCCGCGCTCATGATCCGTTCGCCGATCCGAGAACCACTTCCAGTGTGCTTTCGCGGCCGTCACGGAGCACGGTGAGGGTCAGCCGGTCGCCCGGGCGGTGGGCCCGGATCTTGATGATCAGTTCGTCACCGCCGCGGACCCGCTGACCGTCCACCTTGGTGATCACGTCCCCGGCGCGGATGCCGGCACGCGCGCCCGGTCCGTCGGCGACCACGGACGGTTTGCCGTCCGCGCCCTTGTCCCCGACCCTGGCCCCGTCGCCCGCGTAGTCCATGTCCAGGGTGACCCCGATGACCGGGTGCGTCGCACGACCGGTGCGGATGAGCTCCTCGGCGACGCGCTTGCCCTGGTTGACGGGGATGGCGAAGCCGAGCCCGATGGAGCCGCCCTGCAGGGTCGGATCGTTCTTGTCGGCCCCGCGGATCGCGCTGTTGATGCCGACGACGTGGGCCTTCGCGTCGAGGAGCGGGCCGCCGGAGTTCCCCGGGTTGATGGGGGCGTCGGTCTGCAGTGCGTCGACGTAGCTGATGTCGCTGCCGTCGCCCTTGTCGCCGCCGGCGGTGACGGGCCGGCCGGTGGCGCTGATGATCCCGGCGGTGACGGTGTTCGACAGGTCGAAGGGCGCGCCGATGGCCACCACCGGGTCGCCGACCTTCACGTTCTCGGAGTTCCCCAGGCGCAGCGGCTGGAGCCCGCGCACGCCGTTGACCTTGACCACGGCCAGGTCGTAGCCGGAGTCGCGGCCGACCAGCTCGGCGGTGACGCTCTCGCCGGTGCCGAAGGTGACCGTTATCTCCTGGGAGTCGGCGACCACATGGCTGTTGGTCAGGATGTGCCCCTGCAGGTCGAGCACGAAGCCGGTGCCCGTACCGCTGCCCTTCGTGCCCCGCACGTGCAGGGTCACCACGCCGGGCAGTGCGGTGGCCGCGATCCCGGCCACGCTCTCCGGGGCCCGGCCCCGGTCCGCGGCGGCGGCCTGGGGCAGCTCCAGGCGGGTGTTGCTCCGCCGCTCGGCGAGGACGCCGAGGTAGCCGCCGACCCCGCCGGCGAGAAGGGCCGTTCCGAGGCTGAGGGCCACCACCTGCCACAGCCGGATCCCGCGCGGCGTCCGGCCCCGGTCCACGACCTGCAAGGGCTCGGCGCCCCAGGGGTCGTACCGCACCGCGGGGACCGCGGCCGGCACGTCAGGCGTCGTCGCGTCGGGGGGAGGCACGTCAGCGGTCGGCGCGTCCCGAGCCGGGTCCGGGACCTCCGGGGTCGTCGCGTCCGGAGCCTGGTCCGGGGCCGCGTCCTGTACGTGGTCCTCGCCCCCGGTTTCGGGCCGCGGCGCGGGAAGCCCCTCGCGACGGCCGCGCTCGGCCGTCCCCTCGGGCCGGCTCCACCAGTGCGGAGCCGGGTCGGTCTGCTGCCTGTCGGCCATGGGCGCTCCCCGCGTACCTATGCGCATGTGCCGAGGATTCAACCAGGTCCCGCGTCAGCGCAGCAGGGAGACCGGACGTGCCGGTGGCTGTGGGGAGGGCTGGAGCGGCGGCAGCGGGGTCGCCACGGCCGACAGAAGGGTCGGGACGGCCTCCGGGGTGGGCCCGCGGTCACGGGCCCCCTGATCGGCCGCGGGCAGGGCAGGGCCGGGCCTGGAGGCCGGGGCCGGGGAGTCACCCCGGAGGTTCGGGTCCACCTCCAGCGGCAGGGCACCACCGAGCGCGAGCGCGGCCAGCGAGACGGCCCCGGCGGCGACGAAGGCGAACCGGCGGCGCGGACGGCCCACCTCGTGGATGCGGAAGCCGTCCTGCGGCCGCGGCCGGGCGGCGACCGGCAACCCGTACGCGAACGCGTCGAAGGGGTCGGCGCTCGCGGAGTCGGCGGGACGGCCGGGACCCCCGGGGCCCGACGGATCGTCGAAGCCGCCGCCCGGCAGCCCCTGCAACCGCGCCAGCAGCCCCGCGGACAGCGGCGGCGGCGCGCTCTCCACGAACATGGTCTTCAGACGGCGCTGTGCGTCGGCCTCGGCCTTGCACCTGGCGCAGGTCGCCAGGTGGGCCAGGACCCGATCGCGCGCGTCGTGTTTCAGCTCCCCGTCCACCAGGGCGGCGAGCCGGTCGCCCAAGTGCTGTTCGGCAGGTGACGGACTGACGTCGCTCACTCGGTTCCGCCCTCTCCCCCGGCGGCGGGGGCGCCCATCGCCACTCCGGCCAGCGCGCGCTGCTCGGCACGGGCCTGCGGAGACCGGTGCTTGAGCGCCTTGCGCAGGTGCGAACGGCCCCGGTGGATCCGGCTGCGCACGGTGCCGAGCTTCACGCCGAGCGTCGCGGCGATCTCCTCGTACGACAGGCCCTCGATGTCGCACAGCACCACGGCCGCGCGGAACTCGGGGGCGAGGGTGTCCAGCGCCTGCTGCACATCCGCGTCGAAGTGGGTGTCGTGCAGGACCTGCTGCGGGGACGGCTCACGGCTCGGCAGCCGGTCGGCGGCGTCGTCGCCGAGCGCGTCGAAGCGGATCCGCTGCTTGCGGCGGACCATGTCCAGGAACAGGTTCGTCGTGATGCGGTGCAGCCAGCCCTCGAAGGTGCCGGGCGTGTACGTGGACAGCGAGCGGAAGACGCGGACGAAGACCTCCTGCGTCAGGTCCTCGGCGTCGTGCTGGTTACCTGTCAGACGGTAGGCAAGGCGGTAGACCCGCGCGCTGTGCGTGCTGACGATCTCCTCCCATGAGGGAGGTGTCCACGCCTGGGAGCCCGCATCGGCGGCAAAGGTCGCGGTGGTTGCGGCGTCGGCGGTGTGGAAGCGGTCAGCAATGTAGGTCACGGATTTCGGCTCACCCGCCGACCAGAAGAGGCGTCTCAGCACGCCCCCACGATCCACAGGCGCAGCCGCACCTCCCCTATCGGCTCTGGTGGTGTCCAGTGGAGTCCCTACCATAGCCACCCCCTCTGTCAGCTCCGTATAAGCGTTTTTGCAGTATCTTTACGCGAGACTTAAGCCCTGGAACGGTCCTGGCCGCCGATCTGCCCGGCGCCGTCCCCTCTTATCCCGCCTCCACCTTCACAACGCCCGGTCCCATCTGCGGGTTCCCGACGTCAACGGATACAGTCACCGTTGCGCCAACTATGGGGACAGGAGAGGGTCATTACCGGCAACCGGCAGACGAGCTGGGCGTTCGCCGACGCGTTTGTCGCCGAGGACGACGCTCTGCGATGGGCCCGCGACCGGTCCAGGGAAGCGGGCCTGAGGTCCGTCTCCCCCGGCACCGGGGCCGCGCTGCGCCTGCTGGCTGCTACCGCGGACGCCAAGGCGGTCGCCGAGATCGGCACCGGAACCGGCGTCTCCGGCATCCATCTGCTGCACGGCATGCGCCCCGACGGGGTGCTGACCACCGTGGATCCCGAAGCGGACCGGCAGGCTTTCGCCCGCCAGGCCTTCCGCGCCGCCGGCTTCGCGGGCAACCGCGCCCGCTTCATCCCCGGCCGCGCCCTCGACGTACTCCCGCGACTCGCCGACGGCGGATACGACCTCGTCTTCTGCGACGGGGACCCCGCCGAGTCCCTGGACTACCTCGCCGAATCGTTGCGGCTGTTGCGCCCCGGCGGACTGGTGTGCTTCGAGGGGGTCTTCTCCGACGGCCGTACGGTCGACTCGGCGGCCCAGCCGGTGGAGGTGCTGCGCGTCCGCGAGCTGCTGCGCAGCGTCCGCGAGAGCCCCGCACTGGAGGCCGCGTTGCTCCCGGTCGGCGACGGTCTGCTCTGCGCCGTGCGCCGCTAAGGGCTGTCCCGTAATCCCCGGCGGGCGCACGACGCCGGCCACGGCACCTCGCCGCGTTGTCGGAACGCCCGAATACGCCCAGTATGGGGGC
>NZ_JBSGZP010000525.1:0-5342 GCF_053611065.1 Streptomyces sp. NPDC054840 | reverse complement strand
GTCCGGGGCGCAGCCCCGGCACGGGCCCACACCTTCAAAGGAGTGAGCAACTCATGAGCACGCCCTACCCGTTCACCGCGGTGGTCGGCCAGACCGACCTGCGGCTGGCGCTCCTGCTCAACGCCGTGAGCCCAGCGGTCGGCGGGGTGCTCGTGCGCGGTGAGAAGGGGACCGCCAAGTCCACCGCCGTCCGCGCGCTGTCCGCCCTGCTGCCGCAGGTGGACGTCGTATCGGGCTGCCGCTTCAGCTGCGCGCCCGTCACGCCGGACCCGGCCTGCCCGGACGGCCCGCACGAGCCCGGCCCCGGCGGCGTCCGGCCCGCCCGCATGGTGGAGCTGCCCGTCGGCGCCTCCGAGGACCGCCTCGTCGGCGCCCTCGACATCGAACGGGCCCTCGCCGAGGGCGTGAAGGCCTTCGAGCCCGGGCTGCTCGCCGACGCCCATCGCGGGATCCTCTACGTCGACGAGGTCAACCTCCTCCACGACCACCTGATCGACCTGCTGCTGGACGCCGCCGCGATGGGCGCCTCGTACGTGGAGCGCGAGGGCGTTTCCGTCCGGCACGCCGCCCGCTTCCTGCTCGTCGGCACGATGAACCCCGAGGAGGGCGAGCTGCGGCCGCAGCTCCTCGACCGGTTCGGGCTCACCGTCGAGGTGGCCGCCTCGCGCGAACCCGCCCAGCGCGTCGAGGTGGTCCGCCGCCGGCTCGCCTACGAGGACGACCCCGCGGGCTTCGCGACCCGCTGGGCCGGGGACGAGCATGAGGTCCGTGCCCGGGTGGTGGCCGCGCGGGCGCTGCTCCCGAAGGTCTCGCTCGGCGACACCGCGCTCCTGCAGATCGCGGCGACCTGCGCCGGGTTCGAGGTCGACGGGATGCGGGCCGACATCGTGATGGCGCGGACCGCGACCGCGCTGGCCGCGTGGGCCGGGCGGACCGAGGTACGGAAGGAAGACGTCCGGCAGGCCGCCCTGCTGGCCCTCCCCCACCGGCGGCGGCGCAACCCGTTCGACGCGCCGGGGCTGGACGAGGACATGCTCGACCGGATCCTGGACGAGTTCCCCGACGAGGGCCCGGAGCCCGAGCCCGAGCCCGAGGGCCCCGACGACGGCGGCCCCGCGGACGGTGGCCCCGACGGCGGCCCCGCCGACACGCCCCCGCAGGGCGACGGGTCCCAGGACCTGGGCGCCCCGGCCGAAACCGGCGACACGCCCGAAACCGGCGAGGCCCCCGCGCAGGCCCCGGAGGCTCCGCAGCCCTCCTCCCAGGAGACCGCCGGGCCCGAGCAGGCCGCCGTGCGGGCCGCCGAGCCGTTCCGGACCAAGATGCTCAGCGTGCCCGGCCTGGGCGAGGGCGCGTCCGGCCGCCGGTCCCGCGCCCGCACCGCCCACGGCCGCACCACCGGCGCCCAGCGGCCGCGCGGGCACCTGACGAAACTGCACCTGACCGCGACCATCCAGGCCGCCGCCCCGCACCAGAAGGCTCGCGGCCGCGACGGGCGCGGCCTCGTGATCCGCAAGGACGATCTGCGTCAGGCCACACGGGAGGGCCGCGAGGGCAACCTCGTCCTCTTCGTCGTCGACGCCTCCGGCTCCATGGCCGCCCGGCAGCGCATGAGCGCGGTCAAGGGCGCCGTGCTGTCGCTGCTCCTGGACGCGTACCAGCGCCGGGACAAGGTCGGTCTGATCACCTTCCGGGGTGCCACGGCCGAACTGGCCCTGCCGCCGACCTCCTCGGTGGACGCGGCGGCGGCCCGGCTGGAGCAGTTGCCGACGGGCGGCCGCACCCCGCTGGCCGCCGGGCTGCTGAAGGCCCACGAGGTGCTGCGGATCGAGCGGCTCCGGGATCCCTCGCGCCGGCCGCTGCTCGTGGTGGTCACCGACGGGCGGGCCACCTCGGCCGGGAACGCCGGAGGCCGTACGGACAGCAGCCCCCGGGAACTCGCGGGGCACAGCGCGCGGCTGCTGCAGGCCGGGGGCGTCGCCTCCGTGGTCGTGGACTGTGAGTCCGGGCCGGTCCGGCTGGGGCTGGCCGGCGTACTGGCCCGCGACCTCGGCGGGCCCGCCGTCACGCTCGACGGGCTGCGGGCCGACTCGCTGGCCGGGCTCGTGAAGAACGTACGTACCGCGGTGACATCCACCGCTTCACCCCACAGCAGCAACAACAGGAGGGCCGCGTAATGCCTCAGGGACAGCCGTCCGTCGTTCCGGACGACGGGCTCACGACGCGCCAGCGCCGCAACCGTCCGCTGGTCTTCGTCCACACCGGCCCCGGCAAGGGCAAGTCCACGGCGGCCTTCGGGCTGGCGCTGCGCGCATGGAACCAGGGCTGGCCGATCGGGGTGTTCCAGTTCGTCAAGTCGGCGAAGTGGAAGGTCGGCGAGGAGAACGCGCTCAAGGTGCTCGGTGCCTCCGGCGAGGGCGGCTCCGTCGTCTGGCACAAGATGGGCGAGGGCTGGTCCTGGGTCCAGCGGGACGCGCAGCTCGACAACGAGCAGGCCGCCAAGGAGGGCTGGGAGCAGGTCAAGCGCGATCTGGCCGCCGAGACGCACAAGCTGTACGTGCTCGACGAGTTCGCCTACCCGATGCACTGGGGCTGGATCGACGTCGACGAGGTCATCGAGGTGCTGCGGAACCGTCCCGGCACGCAGCACGTGGTGATCACGGGCCGCAACGCGCCGGAGAAGCTGGTGGAGTTCGCGGACCTCGTCACCGAGATGACCAAGGTCAAGCACCCGATGGACACGGGGCAGAAGGGCCAGAAGGGCATCGAGTGGTGACTTCGTTCAACATTCCCCGGCTGGTCATCGCCGCTCCGTCGTCGGGCAGCGGCAAGACCACCGTGGCCACGGGCCTGATGGCGGCCTTCTCGGAGCGCGGCCTCGCCGTGTCCCCGCACAAGGCCGGGCCCGACTACATCGACCCCGGCTACCACGCGCTGGCCACCGGCCGGCCGGGACGCAACCTCGACGCCTTCATGTGCGGGCCGGACCTGATCGCTCCGCTGTTCGCGCACGGGGCGGCCGGGTCCGACCTGGCCGTGGTCGAGGGCGTCATGGGGCTCTACGACGGCGCCGCGGGCCGGGGTGAACTGGCGTCGACGGCGCAGGTCGCGAAGTTGCTGCGGGCTCCGGTGGTGCTGGTGGTCGACGCCTCCTCGCAGTCGCGGTCGGTGGCGGCGCTGGTCCACGGATTCGCGTCCTTCGACCCGCAGGTGCGGCTGGGCGGGGTGATCCTGAACAAGGTCGGCTCCGACCGGCACGAGGTGATGCTGCGGGAGGCCCTGGAGGAGGCGGGGATGCCGGTGCTCGGCGTCCTGCGGCGGGCTCCGCAGGTGGCCACGCCCTCGCGCCACCTGGGCCTGGTTCCGGTGGCCGAGCGGTACACCGACGCGCTGGCCTCGGTGTCGGCGCTGGCCGCGCAGGTCCGGGCGGGCTGTGACCTGGACGCCCTGATGGCCCTGGCCCGCACGGCCCCGCCCCTGAACTGCGAGGCATGGTCGCCCCATCGGCCCGATCCGGCCTCGCCCGTGTTCGAGGCGCGGGGTCCGGGGCAGGGCTCCGGCGGCGGCGCACCGGTCATCGCCGTCGCCGGTGGCGCCGCGTTCACCTTCTCCTACGCCGAGCACACCGAGCTGCTCACCGCCGCCGGAGCGGAGGTCGTCACCTTCGACCCCCTGCGGGACGAGGCGCTCCCGCCCGGCACCGCCGGCCTGGTGATCGGCGGCGGCTTCCCGGAGATGTACGCGCCCGAACTGTCCGCCAACGAACCGCTGCGGGCGGCCGTCGCCGCCTTCGCCTCGGCCGGCGGCCCGGTCGCCGCCGAGTGCGCCGGGCTGCTCTACCTCGGCCGGTCGCTGGACGGGAAGCCCATGTGCGGGGTGCTCGACGCGGAGGCGCGGATGTCGGAGCGCCTCACCCTCGGCTACCGCGAGGCGGTGGCGGTGTCCGACAGCGCGCTGGCGCA
The DNA here is from genome assembly GCF_053611065.1 of Streptomyces sp. NPDC054840. Classification (NCBI taxonomy): domain Bacteria; kingdom Bacillati; phylum Actinomycetota; class Actinomycetes; order Kitasatosporales; family Streptomycetaceae; genus Streptomyces; species Streptomyces sp. NPDC054840. Next base: position 1,380 of record NZ_JBSGZP010000525.1, on the reverse strand, counting down.
GGCCGGGACCCGGCTGCGCGGGCACGAGTTCCACCGGACGGTGATCGAGCCGGGCGCCGGGGCCGCTCCGGCCTGGGGGTTCACGCATCCGGAGCGGCGGGTGGAGGGCTTCGTGCAGCAGGGCGTGCACGCCAGCTACCTGCACACGCACTGGGCGGCGGAGCCCTCCGTCGCGCGCCGCTTCTCGGAAGCCGCGGCAGCACGGCGGTGACCGCCGCCCCCGGTCGCCGCTCAGTCCGCGATGCCCACCACGAGCCAGATCCCGGCCACCCCGCCCAGCGTGCACATCAGCGTGGACAGGGCGGGGTGCTTGTGGTGGGCTTCGGGGAGGATCTCGGCGGACGCGAGGTACAGCAGGACGCCTCCGAAGAAGCCGAGGTACGCGCCGAGGGGTTCCTCCGGAAGAGTGAACAGCAAAGTCGACGCCGCACCCACGACCGGGGCGACGGCGTCCGCGAAGAGCATGATCAGGGCCTTGCGGCGGTCGTTCCCGTAGAGACTGGTGAGCGTGTACGTGTTGAACCCGTCGGCGAAGTCGTGGGTGATGACGGCCAGCGCCACGGCCACGCCCATCCCGCCGCCGACCTGGAAGGCCGCGCCCAGAGCCACGCCGTCGGCGAGGCTGTGGCCGACCATGGCCGCGGCCGCGGTGAGCCCGACCTGGGGGACGCGGGCGCCGTCCTCGGCGCCGTGCGCGGCCTGGCGGACCGCCAGGAGCCGTTCCACGACGTGCGCGACCAGGAATCCGGCCACGAAGAGCAGCAGGGCGAGCGGGACACCGAACACCTCGTCGCCCGCCGCGTGGAGGGCCTCCGGGAGCAGGTCGAGGCCGACGACGCCGAGCATCAGCCCGCCGGCCAGGCCCAGCACGAGATGGCGGCGGTCGGTGACGCGCTGCGCCGCCCATCCGCCCGCCAGGGTCATCAGGAACGCGCCCAACGCCACGATCACGGCCATGCGCCCCTGAATACAGACTCCTCGCCCCGCGCGCACGTCCGCGCACGGGTGGCGGGGCGGCGGAGTGTTGACGACCGGCCGGTGCCTGTGATGTGTCAGTGCCAGTGCCAGTGACGGTGACGGTGACTACGGAGGGAGGGCCCCCGGTGGGCGAGTACACGACGCAGGTGGTGGTCGGGGTCGGTGGACGCGCGGGGGTTTCCGTGGCGGAGGTCTGCGCCCTGGTCGAGGAGACGCTGCGGGGGGCCGGGCTGGCCACGGGGTCGGTGACGGCGCTGGCCACGGTGGAGTCGAAGGCGGGCGAGCCCGGGATCACGGGTGCGGCGAAACGTTTCGGCGTTCCCGTGGTGAGCTACCCCGCCGCCCAGCTGGCCGCCGTCACCGTGCCGCACCCCTCGGAGGCGGCGCGCGCCGCCACGGGGA
>NZ_JBSGZP010000524.1:0-5344 GCF_053611065.1 Streptomyces sp. NPDC054840 | reverse complement strand
GCCCCGGACCCCGCTCCTCGGACGCCGGAGGGGCTGAGTCGGGGCGCGGGCGCCGGGCCCGGTTACTCCTCGTGGATCGGGATGCGGCCGTTCACCGGCGGGGAGGCCGGGGCCGTGGTGTCCGGGGTCGGGGCCCGGCCCATCGAGGCCAGCAGCTGGCGGGCCACGCCCAGACCCGTGCCGCCCATCGTGAGCGCCTTCGCGAACATCTCCGACATGCCCTCGGCCCCGTTCAGCAGGACCATGTGCTCCACGTTCCCGAAGGCCCCGGCACCCGCCTCCACGATCGCCGGCCAGTTCTCGGCCAGTTGCTGGGCGACGACCGCCTCCTGGTTCTCCGCCAGCGCGGCGGCCCGCGCCTTGATCGCTTCCGCCTCGGCGAGACCGCGGGCCTTCGCCGACTCCGCCTCCGCGAGGCCCCGCGCCTGCGTGGCCGCGGCCTCCGCCTCACCGGTCGCCCGGGTGGCCTTCGCCGACGCGAAGCCCCGTGCCTCCACGGCCTGCGCGTCCACGGTCGCCGCCGTCGTCACCCGCGTCGCCTCGGCGGCCGCCGCGAGCTCCGTCTCCCGCGCCTTCGCCTGCGCCGCCGAGATCCGGGCGTCACGCTCGGCCTCGGCCCGGGTGCGGGTCTCGTACGCCGCCGCGTCCGCGGGCTTGCGTACGTCCGCCTGCAGTTGCTGCTCGCGCCGGTGCGCCTCCAGCTCCGCGACCCGGGTCTCCTGGACGACGACCTCCTGGCGCGCGGCCGCCTCCGACAGCGGGCCCGCCTGCCGGGCCGTCGCCGCCGCCTTGTCCCGCTCGGCCTGGTAGCCGGCCTGGAGGATCTCGCTGTCGCGCGTCGCCTCGGCCATCCGGGCGAAGGCGGCCTGCTCGGCCTCCGTGGCCAGCCGGTTCGCCTCGGCCTGCGCGATCCGCGCGTCCCGCTGCACGGCCGCCGCGTGCGGCATCGCCAGGTTCTTGATGTAGCCGGTCGGGTCCTCGATCTCGTGGATCTGCAGCGAGTCGACGATCAGGCCGAGCTTCTCCATCTCGGTACCGCAGGCCATCCGGGTCTGACCCGTCAGCTTCTCCCGGTCGCGGATCATGTCCTCGACCGTCAGACCGCCCACGATGGACCGCAGATGGCCCGCGAAGACGATGTGCACGCGCTCGGGCATCATCTTCTGCTGGTCCAGGAAGCGGCGGGCCGCGTTGGCGATCGACACGAGGTCGTCGCCGACCTTGAAGATGACGACGCCCTTCACCCGCAGCGGAATGCCCTGGTGGGTGACGCAGTCCACGGACAGCTGTGTCTCGTTGAGGTCCAGGGACAGTTTCCGTACCGCTTGCACGCCCGGGAGTACGAGCGTCCCCCGCCCGGTGACGATCCGGAAGCCCATGCCCTGCCCGAGGCCCTCGGTCTTGTGCGTGGAACCGGAGATGACGAGTGCCTCGTTCGGTTCGGCCACCCGCCACATGAGCTTGAACAGGCCGATCAGAGCCACGATTGCGGCGAGAACGATTCCCGCCACGACGCCGATAGCCATCGGCAACGCCCCCTTAGCGCGGTGCCGTTCGGCACCGACGAGGCCGAGTCTGCGCCTGCCGCGGCCCGGCCGGAAGATGCGTGCCGCGTCTTGTCGCCATCCTGATACGTACAGGTGGGACGGGGCGTCAGTTGTCGTAGGCGGCCATCACGTACACCGTGCGCGGCGGCAGGTACTCGACCACCGTCACCACCGTGCCGACGGCGAGGCGGCCGGTCCCCCAGACCGGGTGGGCGAGGAAGTGCTCCGCCCCGCCCCGGATCCGGACGATGACCTCGCCCACCAGCCCCGGCCCGACCGTGCCGGTCACCCGGCCGGTCAGTCCCACCATCTCCGTATCGGCACCCGTGTCCCCCATGGGGGGAGGGTACGCCGCACGGCCCCCGGAAGGGGATGGCCGGGCGGGCTACGAGTGGCCGAGGTCCTCGGCCGGCAGGTCGGACTCCGAGACCGGGACCGATCCGGTGTCGGGCGCCGGCCGCAGGGTGAACTCGTCCGAGGCCATCGAGTCGAGCACCGGCGGGGCCGGTCGCAGCGGCGCGGGCATGACCGCGGCCTCCGAGTGGCCGCCGCAGCCGTAGGACAGCGAGACCAGACGGCCGTCGGCCGGGCTGAACTCGTTCGCGCAGACGCCGAAGGCCTGGCCTAGCGAGCCGCCGATGGCCACCAGGAAGCCGCAGGAGACGCAGGACGCGGGTGCCGCCTGCGCCATCGGGGTCTTCGCGCCGAAGGACTCGTCCCACCGGTCGGCGGCGGTGTGCAGCCCGTACCGTGACAGCACGCGCGCCCGGCGCATGCCCAGTTCCTCGGCGACCGAGGTGATCGAGCCGCGTACGGGGACCACGGCGCGATCGGTGACGTCGGCGTCCTCGGCCTCGACCAGTTCGGCCATCTCGGTGGAGACCACCGAGTTCGGCGGCGGGGTGTCCTCGCCCGACCAGCCGGGCTCCAGGCGCAGGTCCTCGGCGTCGGTGGGCAGCAGGTCGCCCGGGCCCATGTCGCCCGGGCGCAGTCGCTCGCTCCACGGCACCCACTCGGGGGCCAGCAGCGCGTCGTCGCCGGGCAGCAGCACCGTTTCGTCGAGCGTGACGTTCTTCGCGCGGGAGGCGCGGGTCACGGTGACGGCCCAGCGCCAGCCGCGGTAGCCGGGCTCCTTGGACTCGAAGAAGTGGGTGACGACGCGGTCGCCCTCCGCCACGGCGGAGACGTGCGCGCCCACCACTCCGGGGAAGGCGGCCTCCTCGGCCGCCGCGCGGGCGAGTTCTACCGCCTCGACGCACAGGCGGTCGGGGGTACGCGGGGTACGGCTTCGCGTCGTCGCAGCACTCACTGGTCTCGTTCTCTCCTACGCCGTCTCACGTGTGCGCCGTCCGTACTGTCGTCCACAACGACCCGCCGGTGCTGTCCGTACGTGGCACGGGCGGAGCGGACCAGAGGGCCGCGTCGACGTCCGCACCCGATCGGACTCCGGGCGCACCTCACTGCAACCCATTCTGCGGGATCACGAAGAGGCGCGCGGCCAGGAGCAACCGCCGGTGGCGCGCTACGCACGCTACCTCCTCTTAAGCCTCGGGCACACATGCAAGGTCCGATTCGCGGACAAGCCACCGGGTGCGCGACGCGCCGGGAGGCGCCCCCGGAGGGCCGGGTGGGGCACTATGTCGAGTGTGGCACCCGTACGGTCGTCCGACGACGGCTCGGGACCGGCCAGGCGGGCCGGCCGGGCTGTCGGGCGTGCGCTGCACCTTCCGGCGCGCGGGATCCGGCGGGCCACGCACGCGCACGGGGCCGGTGAGTCGGGCCTCGGCAAGCTGATCGAGCTGCACGCCATCAACGGCGCCGGCGACATGCTGATCACGGTGGCGCTGGCCTCGACGGTGTTCTTCTCCGTTCCCACGGACGAGGCACGGGGCCGGGTGGCCCTGTACCTCGGCATCACGATGGCCCCCTTCACCGTGCTGGCCCCGGTGATCGGCCCGCTCCTGGACCGGCTGCCGCACGGCCGCCGGGCCTCGATGGCGGCCGCGATGCTGGCCCGCGCGCTGCTGGCGGTGCTGATGTCGGGCGCGGTGGCCACGGGGGGCATCCAGCTGTATCCGGCGGCGCTGGGTGTGCTGGTGGCGTCGAAGTCGTACGGGGTGGTGCGCAGTGCGGTGGTGCCCCGGCTGCTGCCGCCGAAATTCTCACTCGTCAAGGCGAACTCGCGGGTCACACTGGCCGGTCTGCTGGCCACGGGCGTGGCGGCGCCGCTCGGTGCCGCGCTGCATCTGATCGGGCCGCAGTGGCCCTTGTACGGGGCGTGCCTGATCTTCGTGGGGGGCACGTTCGCGGCGTTCACGCTGCCGCACAAGGTGGACGAGGCCAAGGGCGAGCGCCGGGCGCGGCTGTCCACGCACGAGGCGCACTCGAAGCGGCCGGGCCTGCGGACGGTCAGCCGGTCGGTGCTGTGCGGGCTGCTGGCGAACGCCTCGATGCGTGCGCTGTCCGGGTTCCTGATCTTCTTCCTGGCGTTCCTGCTGCGCGAGCATCCCCTGGAGGGGCAGAGCGCCGCGGTGTCGCTGGGCATCGTGGGCGTCTCGGCGGGCGTGGGCAACGCCTGCGGCACGGCGGCGGGCGCGTGGCTGCGGGCGCGGGCGCCGGAGGCGATCATCGCGGCGGTGCTGTGCCTGACGCTGGCCGTGGCGGTCCTCGCGGCGGTGTTCTTCAGCGGGCTGTTCATGGCCGTGCTGGGCGCCACGGCGGGCTTCTCCCAGGCGCTGGCGAAGCTGTCGCTGGACGCGATGATCCAGCGGGACGTGCCGGAGGCGGTACGGACCTCGGCCTTCGCCCGGTCGGAGACGCTGCTCCAGGTGGCGTGGGTGCTGGGCGGCGCGATCGGCATCGTGCTGCCGCTGAACGGCGTACTGGGGATGTCGGTGGCCGCGGCGATCGTGGCCCTGGGCACGACGATGGCGCTGCGCGGCGTCCTCTCGGCCCCCCGCCCCCACCACCCGGACACCTCCCGGCCCCGCGTGGCGTAGCGAAAAAATCAGCCCTCGCCGGCGTCCGAGGTGCGGGGGTCCGGGGGCAGGGCCCCCGCAACGGCGCCACACCCGGCATGCCTCGGAATGGGGCTTCGCGCAACCGGAGCAACGCCGCGCCGCAGGCCACCGGTACCCCGTGCGGCGGCGCAGCCCACCGGCCCGATAGCCTTCGGCTCATGACCGCACCGCTTTTCTCGGGTAGGGCCCACCGCAGCGTCGCGGCCCTCGGAGCCGTGTCCGCCGGCCTCCTCCTTCTCTCTGCCTGCGGCGAGAAGCCGACGCCGCTGGCGACCGTGACGGTCGGCACCTCGTCGGTGTCCGCCGAAGCCTCCTGCCACAACGACGGCAAGGAGCTCTCCATGGACCAGGTCCAGGAGTGCCTCACCAACCTCAAGAACCCCAAGACCGTCGAGTACGCCCGGGGCGACACCCTGCGCCTCGGGGTCGAGCCGGAGATCGTCGAGGACGGCAGGCGCTGGTCGGCGGTCCTGGACGGCCAGCCGATCACCGAGCCCTCCTCGAACACCTACCGCAGCTTCCCCGGCGCCGACGTCTTCGCGACCGGCGGCCAGGGCGAGGCCCCCGCCTCGAAGAAGCTGGCGTTCCTGCAGACCGCCGAGGACGGCAAGCCGCTCGCCGTCTGGTCCTTCGACCTCAAGCTCAAGTAACCGGGCGGCAGCGGTGCGCGCGCTCGTCGTGACCGCGGTGGCGGCGGAGGCAGACTCCGTCACCACCGGGCTGACCCCTCATCCGGACACGTTCGGTCCTGAGCCACGCACCTTGCCCCTGCGGTAC
>NZ_JBSGZP010000523.1:0-5346 GCF_053611065.1 Streptomyces sp. NPDC054840 | reverse complement strand
CCCCTTCCCGCACGCCCCGGTCTCCGCCCCGCTGCGCTGGGAGGAGATCGACGACGTCGAACCGCGCGACTTCGACATCGTGACGATGCCGGCCCGCTTCGCCGAACTAGGCGACCTGCACGCGGACATGGACGAGCACGCCTTCGCCCTGGACGCCGTACTGGAACTCGCGGCCCGCGACGAGCGCGAGCACGGCCTGGCGGACATGCCCTACCCCCCGGACTACCCGAAGATGCCGGGCGAGCCCAAGCGCGTCCAGCCCAGCCGGGCGAAGCACGAGGACTGACGGGCGACGGGCGCCACGCGGCGGCGTCGTGCTGCGACACGTGCATGCGGGCGGGCTCCAGCACAGATTCCCCCGGCGCAGCTGTGATGGTCGTGGGGTGCTGCTGCGGTGCCCGCGGCCGGCCAGGTCAGGTGGACACGCGTCGGTGGCCGAATCGCTCGGCGGTCGCCATCACCGTGGTCACACCGCCCGGCGGTCTCCGGGCAGGCGCGGTCAAGGCCGATCCGTCGATGGAACGTCCTGGACTTCGGCCGCGTGGCGATAGGCGCCGACCCGTCGGGCGGGGGCTTGGGAGCGGTGACCGACGCGGGCACCTTGCGCTGGACGGAGCGCTACACGGGTGACGTGGTCGGTGCCGCCGGTTTCCACCGTGCGGCCGGGACGACGGACGAGGCGGCATTCGGTGTCCCGGTCCCGATCCGCCGCGCCCGCGTCCGGGTCATGACGAGGTGTTGATCAGTCGTTGATCGGACGTCTATCCGCGGCGGTAAGTATCACCGGCATGTCGATTAACACCACTGCCGCATCCACTGACACCGCTTGGTACGAGCTGGCCCTGTGCGCCCAGACGGGCCCCGGCTTCTTCTTCCCGGAGCCCGGCTCCTCGCTGCGCGACGCGAAGCGGCTGTGCGGGGCCTGCGAGGGGCGGGCCGCGTGCTTGGAGTACGCCCTGGCCAACGACGAGCGCTTCGGAGTCTGGGGCGGCCTCTCGGAGTCCGAGCGCCTGGCCCTGCGCCCCCGCCGCTGATCAGGTGCGTGTCCCTTTCCCACTGCCACGGACCAGCCCCACGCGCCGTGCGAGATCGAACCCTTCGCCACCGCACTCCTCCCGACGCGGTGTGTGGGCAACAACCCGCACCGGGTAATGCCCCCCGACGGGCGACACGACGCCACCGAACCGGGGGTCGCCCGCGAACCAGATCCGGTCCGGGTGGTCACCTTCCATGGTCTCGACCGGAACCGGGAACGGGATGACGCGGAACATGGCGGTGAAGTCCTCCCGGAACGGAATGGCGATGGTCGCGGGGCTCCCGGGTGGCCTGCGCGGGTGGCGGCACGGCCACTCCTGCCAGGGGTAGGCCTGGAGCACAGCGGCGACCCTGCGTCGCCGGAAGTAGGTGACGACCACCCACGGCAAGTAGGGCGCGACAGCGATGATCATGAAGATGAAGGCCCACGCCGCACGGCGGCTGATACCGGAGCAGGACAGAGCGATCAGTGGAGGAACGCCGAGGCTCAGCGCCCAGACGAGGCGGCGGACGACCAGCCGCTTGTAGCCGACCACGGTCGCAGGGTTGTCCCAGGCCACCTTGGTGAGGGTGACGCTCACAGGAGTACCTCCAAAATGCGTGAGGTCCCCGAGACCTTCGGCTCATGTGCAGCGGCGTCGGGGTCCGAGAAGCCGAGGGTGTGCGCGATCGCTTCGAGGATGTCCGTGTAGGCGCCGGCGTGTTGGGTGGACGCACTGGTCAGATCGAGGACGAGCAGATGGAGACCGTCCGGATGCGCGGTCACGACCCTGGCCTGAAAGGGCCGTTGGTCCATGTCGGGCAGGGACATCGTCCCGGCGACGAGACAACAGGGACGGGCGGACGGCAACTCGATGAACCTGCGGTCGGCGCTGGTCCACAAGGGCGAGCGGGCAATGGCCAGGGCGGTACGTGCCACGGCCAGGCGGGGGTTGGGCTGCTCGATCCGCCGTACGGTCACGGAGAACAATGACGTGGCGACGCCGGTCGGCGCCTCGGGGTGAAATCCGAGCGCGGTGTGCACGACCTCGTGCTCGGCCAGCCCTTCGAGCCCGTCCATGAGTGGGGACAGCTGCTGCTGTGCCTCGGTACCACCCAGGGCCTCGGCGAACGCGTCCAGCGTCGCTCTGTCCTCGGGGGAGATGTCGTAGAAGCCCGGAGGCAGACGGAACCAGACGGGCGGAAGACTGCTCTGTCGCGTCATGGCCGCAACACCGACAAGACATGGCCCGACTTCCTGATGGCCGAGGGAGCGTCGTCCAGGACCCCTCGGGTGCCGTCCACCGCGGTCGAACTCTGCTCGAGCGTCTCGCTGTCCGCGGTGTAGTCCCCTGCGGCGGTTACCGCGCCAGTAGTTGCCACCGCCACACCCACTCGATCCCTCGCTTCCTGCGACGACGACCGCATGGCCCATCCAGTCAGAGGGCTATCGAGCTGCCGCAGGTCGTCCGAGGTGCTCCATGCCGCTTGCCTGAACGCGCCGGCCCCGGGGGCGAGTCCCACCACCGCGCTGCCTTCAGGCGCCGCGGCCATCGCCGCTCGGGCGGCTGCCGTGCCGGCTTTCGCGCCGGAGGCTACCGCGGCCACTCCTGGGACCGCGCCTGCGGTGTCCCCGAGGAGCGTCACGCTGCTCTTCCAGAAGTCCGCGTCGAACTGGCCCTTCGTGAAGCCGTCGGACAGGGACTTGCGGAACTTCGGGTCCGAGGTGTGCATCGCCAGGGCCGCCAGGGACAGGCCGCTGCCGACCAGCATGATCGCGAGGCCTGCCGGCGGGAAGACCAGGGCAACGCCCGCCCCGATCGCGCCCAGGATCGCCGACGCGTTCGACATCGCGTCCGCCGGGTCGTCGACGATCTTGTTCCAGATGGAGGCCAGGAGGCCCGGCTCCTTCGGGGCCAGTCGGTCCGTCGCCGCGTTCAGGGTGTGCGCCACCCGGCGGGCGGCCGTGCCGTGCTCGGTGGCGAGTTCGCGGGCCAGGCGGCGGGCGTCGGCGAGAGCCTCCGGCGTCTTCGCCGCCGCGGCCCCGGCCTCGTACCGGTCGGCCAGCGCGCGGTGGGAGACCAGGATGTCGTGCCACCCCGTGAGCCGGCGGGCGGCCTCCGCGAGGGAGGTGTGAGCCGCGCCGAGGTAGCGGGGGAGATCCTGCGAGAGGGAGGCGCGGAAGGCGGTGGCGGCCTCGCCCTGCCAGGCCGAGCTGTGGGAGACCAGGTCCTTCACCACCCGGGACGCCTCCCCGAGGGAGGTGGCCGAGGCGCTGAGCTTCTTGGCCAGGGCCAGGACCGTCGCGGGATTCCCGGGGGCCGGGTCGAAGCCCAGTGCCGCGTACTCAGTCACGCGCGGCCGCCGCCCGGAGGAAGGCCGCGCGGATGGCCTGATCCAGCTCCGCGTACTCCGCGGCGCTGCGGTCCACGCCCTCCCGTACGCCTTTGACGCGTCTGGTCAGCTCCTGCGTGCCGTAGGCCCAGCGTTCCTGGAAGCCGTCACACGCAGCGTCGAGGTCCGCCGTGCCCAGCTGGTCGGGCCGTACGTGGTTCAGTGCGCGCCTGGCCTCCCGCAGGGAGGCCAGCGAGGAGTCCAGGGCGCGCGTCAGACGGGTCAGCTGGTCGATGTCCACCTGGAGCGAGGTCATGACGCGAAACCCTGGCAGAGCACGGCTCTGCCAGGGCAATCGGCGTCACTCGCCCGAGCGAGCGGAAATCGGTCAGCCCTTGCGGGCGGCGAGGCGTGCGGCGCGGGCGGCCAGCTTCTCGTCGAACTTCCGGGCCTCGGCGTCCAGGCCGTTCATGAACAGCCCGAGCTCCTCCTGAGCCTTCTGGCCCTCGGGGCCGAGGCCGTCGATTTCCATGATCTTGAGGAAGCGGATCACGGGGCTCAGTACGTCGTCGTGGTGGATCCGCATGTTGTAGACCCCGCCGATGGCCATCTGCGCGGCCATCCGCTCGAAGCCGGGCATGCCGTGTCCGGGCATCCTGAAGTTGACGACGACGTCCCGCACGGCCTCCATGGTCAGGTCCGGGGCGAGCTCGAAGGCCGCGCCCAGCAGGTTGCGGTAGAAGATCATGTGCAGGTTCTCGTCCTGCGCGATGCGGGCCAGCATCCGGTCGCAGACCGGGTCACCGGACTGGTGGCCGGTGTTGCGGTGCGAGATGCGGGTCGCGAGCTCCTGGAAGGCCACGTAGGCCACCGAGTGCAGCATCGAGTGGCGGTTGTCGGACTCGAACCCCTCCGACATGTGCTGCATGCGGAACGCTTCCAGCTTGTCCGGGTCCACGGCGCGCGAGGCCAGCAGGTAGTCGCGCATCACGATGCCGTGGCGGCCCTCCTCGGCGGTCCAGCGGTGCACCCAGGTGCCCCAGGCGCCGTTGCGGCCGAAGAGCGTCGCGATCTCGTGGTGGTAGCTGGGGAGGTTGTCCTCGGTCAGCAGGTTCACGACCAGCGCGATCTTGCCGATGTCGGTGACCTTGGACTGCTGCGGGTCCCAGGCCTCGCCGTCCTCGAAGAAGCCGGGGAAGTTGCGGCCGTCGCTCCACGGGACGTACTCGTGGGGCATCCAGTCCTTGGTGACCTTCAGATGGCGGTTGAGCTCCTTTTCGACCACTTCTTCCAGCGCGAACAGCAGCTTGGCGTCCGTCCACGCCTCCGAGCTGCCGAGGTGGGGAGAGGTGATCGTCACGGGTACTCCTGAGTGCAAAGCGAATTACCTACGGTTCCGTAGCCTACGGAGTCGTAGGTTAAGCGTGACATCAAGGCCAGCCAACCCCCCGGTGGGTCTATGTCCGGTTACATCCAGTTATCTACGCAGTCTAGCGCGGGTCTGGAAGGGGTTCGAGGGGCCAAAATCACGCCGACAGGTGGCTCGCGAGCCGCGTTTTGACGACAAAAATTGATTCCGCTTCACCGTCCGCCGCGATGATCCGGCCGGTCGCCGCTCACCCGCAGGCAGGCCGATGCGGATCGAGCGCGGGTGCGGCACCGAGCTCGAACGCGCAGATCTCCATCCCCGCGAACGAGGTGTGCTCGCGGTCGAGCTGCAGCCACACGAGGGGGGTGTCCCCGTCGTCGAGATGGATCCAGGAGCTGCCCGCGCGGCCGGCGGGTGCGGTGCGGTGCCGAGGTAGGTGCAGGCCCGGCCGCAGGTGCACCATCCGTGGAACCGCAACCGCGCCACACCCTGGGCCAGTGCCGGCTCGCCCCCGGCCGCCGGCTCCGAAGCCAGGAACGACACCAGGGCGGGATGGACGTCCGAGAGCAGCGGCAGCGCCGGCGGGGCCCGCCTCGGCGCCGCCGGGGGAGGCGCGGGGTCGAGCCCCG
>NZ_JBSGZP010000522.1:0-5358 GCF_053611065.1 Streptomyces sp. NPDC054840 | reverse complement strand
GCCCCGGGCTTGGCGGGGGCGGCCTTGCGGGGCGCACCCGGCTTCGCGGCGGACTTGCCGGCGTTACCGCCGGGGCCCTGCAGCGCGTCGGTCAACTTGCGTACAACCGGCGCCTCGATCGTCGAGGACGCCGAACGGACGAACTCACCGAGTTCCTGGAGCTTGGCCATGACGACCTTGCTCTCAACTCCGAACTCCTTGGCGAGTTCGTATACCCGGACCTTAGCCACTTCGCTCCTTTTAGGTCCGGGTTACGCCGGACCGTCGCTACTTCATGGGCGTACTCATCGCGTACTCATCGAGTGCTCATCGCAATCTCGACCTACTTCCAACTCGCGAGGTACCTGACCGCACGGTTATCCGTGCCGTACTACTTCTTCACGGTGTGTCCGGCCTCACCGGACACCGCTTTGCGCAGGCTCTCCGTGTCGAGCGCTCCGGCGGACCGAAGGGCCCGGGAGAACGCACGGCGGCGAATCGCCTGGTCGAGGCAGACCAGGGCGGGATGCACGTACGCACCCCGGCCCGGCCTCGTGCCGCGTGGATCGGGGACGCATGCGTCCCCGTCCGCCACGACGCGCAGCAGATCGTTCTTGGCCGCTCGCTCCCGACACCCCAGACAGGTGCGTTCGGGGCATGCGCGGGCTTGCGTCCGGCCAGACACGCCTAAGTCTACCTCCCCGCACCGACCTCTCTCCCGACAAGTCGCGGTGGAAAGATCGAACGGCTGTTGTGTTGTCTTGTATCCGCTGCCGGAGCAGCGGCCGTGCACCCTGTCTACCGTCCGGGGAAGCCCGGACGGTACCGGTTTATTCCCCGTCCCGGTCCCGGTCGGCGTCCGGGGACACCTCGGTGTCGGGACGGATGTCGATGCGCCAGCCGGTGAGCCGCGCGGCGAGGCGGGCATTCTGGCCCTCCTTGCCGATGGCGAGCGACAGCTGGTAGTCCGGCACGGTCACCCGGGCGGACCGGGAGTCCCAGTCGACGACCTCGACCTTGCTCACCCGGGCGGGTGACAGCGCGTTCGCGACCATCTCCGCCGGGTCGTCCGACCAGTCGACGATGTCGATCTTCTCACCGTGCAGTTCGGCCATCACGTTGCGCACGCGGCTGCCCATCGGGCCGATGCAGGCGCCCTTCGGGTTGAGGCCCGAACGGGTGGACCGAACGGCGATCTTGGTGCGGTGACCGGCCTCACGGGCGATCGCCGAGATCTCGACGCTGCCGTCGGCGATCTCCGGGACCTCCAGCGAGAAAAGCTTCTTCACCAGGTTGGGGTGGGTGCGCGAGAGCGTCACGGACGGACCGCGGACGCCCTTCGCCACCCGCACGACGTACGCCTTCAGGCGCAGACCGTGCGTGTACTCCTCGCCGGGAACCTGCTCCTGCACCGGCAGGATGGCCTCCAGCTTGCCGATGTCGACGAGGACGTTCTTGGGGTCCTTGCCCTGCTGGACGACGCCGGTGATGACGTCGCCCTCACGGCCGGCGAACTCGCCGAAGGTCAGGTCGTCCTCGGCGTCGCGCAGACGCTGCAGGATCACCTGCTTGGCGGTCGTCGCGGCGATCCGGCCGAAGTCCGACGGAGTGTCGTCGAACTCCTTGGGCTCCTGGCCCTCTTCGAGATCCCTCGGATCTTCCGTCGCCCACACGACCACGTGACCGTTGGTGCGGTCCAGCACGACGCGAGCGCGGCGGAAGCTCCCCTCGGTCCGGTGGTACGCGATGAGGAGGGCCGACTCGATCGCCTCGACGAGCAGGTCGAAGGAGATCTCCTTCTCCCGGACCAGACCCCGCAGGGCACTCATGTCGATGTCCACGGCTACGCCTCCTCTTCCTTCTTGTCCTTGCGGTTGAACTCGATCTCGACACGCGCCTTGGCGATGTCGGTGAATGCGATACGCCGGGCGGTCGCCTTGCGGCCCTTCACGCCCGGGACTTCGAGGTCCAGGCCCTCGTCGTCGACTTCGAGAATGCGGGCGATCAGTTCCCCGCCCTCGGCGAGCTGGAACTTCACGAGACGGCCGATCGCCCGTACGTAGTGACGGTGCTCGGTCAGCGGGCGGTCGGCGCCCGGCGAGCTCACTTCGAGGACGTACTCGTCCTCGCCCATCACATCGGTTTCGTCGAGCTTGTCGGAGACCTCGCGACTCAGCTCGGCACACGCGTCCAGTTCCACGCCCTCGTCGGAGTCCACGATGATCCGCAGCATCCGGCGCTTGCCCGCCCGGGACATCTCGATCTCTTCGAGGTCCAGGCCCTTGGCGGCGACGACCGGCTCCAGCAGTCCGCGCAGCCTGTCGCTCTGGGTGGTGCTCATCCGGGTGACTCCTCGGCCGCGTGTGCTGTTGTGGTTTCCGTCGTGTGTCAGGTCAAAGGGTATCCGGTGTCGGAGGGTGTTGCCGTCCGCCCTGTGGACAGGGCCCCGGGTACCGTGATCACACCCTGCCCCGCCATCAGTCCCGTCATCACCCGGAGGACGTCGCCGTGTCCTGGACCCAGCCTTCGAGACCCTCCCGCAGGAGCCTGCTCACCGGTGCGGCCGGTGCGGCCGGCGCCGCGCTGCTGACCGGGTGTTCGGACGGCCGTGCCACCGATGCCGACGTCACGATTCCACTCGAACGGCGGATGCGGGAGACAGCCGTTCGTGACAGTACGCGACTGCTGGAACGTTACGACGCCACCGCGGTCGCCCATCCGGCCCTGGCCGCGCGTCTCGCTCCGCTGCGGGCCGCCGTCGCCGCCCACACCACGGCCCTGTCCCTCACCCCTGCGGCCTCGCCGTCCTCCTCCCCGTCCCGGTCCGGCGGTACGGGGGCCGCCGCGCCCTCGGCGAGCGGCGAGCCGGTGCCGCCGAAGCCCGAGGAAGCGCTGACCGAGCTCGCGGACGCCGAGCGCAGCCTGTCCGAGTCCCGGACCATCGACCTCGCCGGCGCCCCCGGCGAGCTGGCCCGGCTGCTGGCCTCGGTCGCCGCCTGCGGCGCCGTACACACGTACCTGCTGACCTCGAACCCCGGAGCGACCTCGTGAAGCCCGAGCCCTCTTCCGCCGGCCGGCCCCTGGAGGCCGCCCAGGCCGCGCTCGCCGCCGAGCACGCGGCCGCGTACGGCTACGGGGTGATCGGTGCCCGGTCCACCGGCGCCCGCGCGACGCTGGCCCGCGAGTCGTACGGTGGCCACCTCGCGCGGCGTGACGCGCTGGCCCGGACCGTACGGGAGCTGGGCGGCGCACCGCGGCCCGCGGAGGCCGCGTACACCCTGCCGTTCCAGGTGCGCACCCCGGCCGACGCCGAGCGGCTGGCCGCCGAGATCGAGGACCGGGTGGCCGGCGCGTACTCCGATCTGGTGCGCGCCGCGGAGGGTCCGCTGCGCCGCGAAGCGGCCGACGCGCTGAGCGCGGCGGCCGTGCGGGCGGCGCGCTGGCGTGGTGGCGGCGTAGCCTTCCCTGGGCTCACGGAACGCGCTGACGAGGCGCAACGGGCCCGGCACAGCTGAAAGGGACCACGCACGCATGGCTTTCGAACCGCCGCAGCGGCTTGTACGGGCGCTCGGCGAGATGCCGGAGACGGCGCAGGACACGGACTGGCTGGGGCAGTTGCCCCGGCTCACCGAGGCCGCGCTGTCCCGGCGCGGGGTGGAGGCCCGTCGGGTCCAGGCACCGGGCGGCCGCAGCAGCCTGGTGGTCCTCGTCACGTACCCCGACGGGACCCCGGCCGCACTGAAACTGGCGCCCCCGCACGCCCGGCCCGACCGGGAACTGGCCGCGCTGGCCCACTGGGGCGGTTTCGGGGCCGTACGGGTCCTCGACACGAGGTATCACGAAGACGACGGGGCGCTGCTGCTGGAGCGGCTGCACCCGGAGGTGTCGCTGCGGTCGCTGCCGGAGGCGAAGGCCCTGCTGGAGGCGAGCGGCACGCTGCGCAGGCTGTGGGTGGCGCCGCCGGCCGGGCACGGGTGGGAGACGGTGGCGGAGCGCACCGAGTGGCAGTCGGCGGCCCTGCGGGCGGCGCCGGCGGAGACCCGGGCCCTGGCGGACGCGGCGCTCGCGAGGCGGGCGGAGCTGGTGGCGGCCCCGCCGGAGGAGGTACTGCTGCACGGGAATTTCCGGCAGGGCAAGGTGCTGGCGGGCGAGCGGGCTCCGTGGCTGACGGTGGGCCCGGATCCGCTGGTCGGTGAGCGGGCGTACGACCTGGCGCGGCTGGTCCGGGACCGGCTGGAGGACCAGGTGGCCTCCTCGGCGGGGGCGGCGGGGGCCCGGCGCCGGGTGAACAAGCTGGCGGACGCGCTGGAGGTGGACCGGGAGCGGCTGCGGGGCTGGACGCTGTTCCGGGCGGTGGAGTCGGGCAGCCGCGCGCTGGCCGCGGGGCGGCGTCGGGACGCGGAACTGTTGCTGGAGTTCGCGGCCTGGTTGTAGGGCATACCGTAGATATCAAGGTATGTCCGGCAGGGGGCCGTCATGGTCGAAGAACTGCTGACAGCGGCCGTCACCACGGGTGTGGCCGCCGTGGTCTACGTGGGCGCCGCCGCGCGGGTGGTGAAGCAGTACGAGCGGGGCCTGGTCTTCCGCTTCGGCAGGCTGCGCGAGGAGATCCGCGGGCCCGGCTTCACGACGATCGTTCCGATCGTGGAACGGCTCCGCAAGGTCAACATGCAGATCGTGACGCTGCCGGTGCCGGCGCAGGAGGGCATCACCCGGGACAACGTCACGGTGCGGGTGGACGCGGTCGTGTACTTCAAGGTCGTCGACCCGGCGAGCGCGATCGTCGCGGTGGAGGACTACCGCTTCGCCGTCTCGCAGATGGCGCAGACCTCGCTGAGGTCGATCATCGGCAAGTCCGACCTGGACGATCTTCTGTCCAACCGGGAGATGCTCAACCAGGGGCTGGAGCTGATGATCGACAGCCCGGCGGTGGGCTGGGGTGTGCAGATCGACCGGGTCGAGATCAAGGACGTCTCGCTGCCGGAGACGATGAAGCGGTCGATGGCCCGGCAGGCGGAGGCGGACCGGGAGCGCCGGGCGCGCGTCATCAACGCGGACGCGGAGCTGCAGGCCTCGCACAAGCTCGCCGAGGCGGCGGAGGTCATGTCGGAGCAGCCGGCGGCGCTGCAGTTGCGCCTGCTGCACACGATCGTGGCGGTCGCCGCCGAGAAGAACTCCACGCTGGTGCTGCCGTTCCCGGTGGAGCTGCTGCGCTTCCTCGAGCGCGCGGCCCCTCCGGCGGCGGCGCCCGCGCGGGAGAAACCGGCCCCGGCCGGCCCGGCTTCCGAAGGCCCCGGGCCGGCCGAGGTCGACGAAGCGGGCGTGGATCCGGGCGAGGCCCCGGCCGCCCACCCGCGCGACGAAGGCTCGACGCCCGCT
>NZ_JBSGZP010000521.1:0-5360 GCF_053611065.1 Streptomyces sp. NPDC054840 | reverse complement strand
AGGTCCAGGCCGTCAGTCCGGCCAGCGCGAGCGAGCAGGCGACCACCGGGACGAGCGCGGCGCGCAGCCCCTCGCGCGCGCGTCGACGGGTCGGGAACCAGCTGCCCGACATCTGATCCGAAGGTGAACGCGTCATCGCCCCGTACCTCTCGCTCGGCCCCTGGTACCCGCCCGGTGTGATTGCGGCGCCGGCTGCCAGGTGCGCAACCGGAGACTGTTGGCCACCACCATCAGGGAACTCACCGACATCGCCGCGGCCGCGACCATCGGGTTGAGCAGCCCCACCGCGGCGAGCGGCACGGTGACGACGTTGTAGCCGAACGCCCAGACCAGGTTGGCCCGGATCGTCCCGAGGGTCCGCCTGGCCAGCTCGACGGCGTCGGCGACCGCCTCGATGTCTCCGCGTACCAGCGTGACGTCGGCCGCGCCGATGGCCACATCCGTTCCGCTCCCCATGGCGATGCCGAGATCCGCCCCGGCCAGGGCGCCGGCGTCGTTCACCCCGTCGCCGATCATCGCCACCCGGCGTCCCTGAGCGCGCAACTCCCGTACGAGCCGCGTCTTGTCCTCGGGCGAGCAGTGCGCGTGCACGTCCGTGATGCCGAGCGCGGCGGCGACCCGCGCCGCGGTGCCCTCGCGGTCGCCGGTGGCCAGTACCGGCTCCACCCCCAGGCGCCGCAGCCGGGCGACGGTCCGGTAGCTGCCGGGGCGCAGGACGTCGCCGAGGGCGATCAGGGCCTGGTCGGCGCCGCCCACCCGGACCAGCACCGGCGTGTGCGCGGCCGCCTCCGCCTCGGCCAGGGCCCTGTCCAGCGACGGATGCAGGTCCGCGCCGGCGGCGCAGACCTCCACGCGGTGGCCCTCCACCACCCCGGTCACACCGATGCCCGCGGTGGCCAGGAAACCGGTCACCTCGCCCGGCGGCCGGCCGTAGGGCTCCTGCCGGGAGTACGCGACCACGGCGCGGCCCAGCGGATGCTCGGAACCGTGTTCCACCGCCGCGGCCAGCCACAGGGCCCGCTCCTCGCCGATCCCGTCCGGTACCGCCGTCACGCGCGCGACGGTCATACGGCCGGTCGTCAGGGTGCCCGTCTTGTCGAGGACCACGGTGTCCACCTGCCGCAGGGTCTCCAGCGCCCGCGGGCCGCTGACCAGCAGACCCAGCTGCGCCCCCCGGCCCGTGGCCGTCAGCAGGGCCGTGGGGGTCGCCAGCCCCAGCGCACAGGGACAGGCCACCACCAGGACGGCCACACAGGCCGTGACCGCCGCCTGCGGATCGGCCCCGGCTCCGAGCCAGAAGCCGAGAACGGTGACGGCCAGGGCCAGCACGACCGGCACGAAGACCCCCGCCACCGTGTCGGCCAGACGCTGTGCCCGGGCCTTTCCGGCCTGCGCCTCGGTGACCATGCGGGTGATCCGGGCGAGCTGGGTGTCCGCCCCGACCGCGGTGGCCCGGACGACCAGCAGACCGCCCGCGTTGACCGCACCACCGACCACCGCCTGGCCGGGGCCCACCTCTACGGGCTCGCTCTCGCCGGTGACCAGCGAAAGGTCGACGGCCGAACCGCCGGAGGCCACCACCCCGTCCGTCGCGACCCGCTCGCCCGGCCGGACGATGAACTCCTGCCCCACCCGCAACCGCCCGATCGGGACGAGCCGCTCGCGGCCGTCCTCCCGTACGGTCACCTCCTTGGCGGTCAGTCCGGCGAGCGAGTGCAGTGCCTCACCCGTGCCCCGGCGGGCCCGGGATTCGAGGAAGCGCCCGGTCAGCACGAACAGCGGGACCCCGACCGCCGCCTCCAGATAGATGTGGGCCACCCCGCCGCCGGCCGAGGGCAGCAGGCTGAACGGCATCCGCATCCCCGGATCGCCCGCCCCGCCCAGGAACAGTGCGTACGCCGACCAGGAGAAGGAAGCGACCACGCCCAGCGACACCAGGGTGTCCATCGTCGCCGCCGCGTGCCGCAGCCCCCGTAACGCGCGGGTGTGGAACGGCAGCGAACCCCAGACGGCGACCGGCGCGGCCAGCACGAAGCACAGCCACTGCCAGTTGCGGAACTGAAGGGCGGGCGCCATCGACAGCACCAGCACCGGAACGGACAGCAAGGCGGTGATCAGCAGCCGCCGTACATCCTCGCGGCCGGAAGAGCCATCGGTCCGCTCCGACGGCGTCGGGTCTTCGACGGCCTCGGGCGGCGTCGGCAGTTCGGCGCTGTAACCCGCCCGCTCGACCACCGCGACGAGGTCCTCGGTCGTCACGTACGACGGATGCAGCACCCTGGCCCGTCCGGTGGCGAGGTTGACCGTGGCGCTCACACCCTCGATCTTCGCCAGCCGCTTCTCGACACGGGTGACGCAGGCCGCGCAGGTCATCCCGCCGACGAACAGATCGGTGGTGGCCACCACCTCGGTCCCCTCGGCCGTCACCGCGTGCCACCCGCACCGCCGGCGTGCCCGTGCGGCCGTCCCAGGTCCCCTACGAATCCGGGGCTTTTTACCTCGGTGGACCGCATGCCGGGAGCCACGGGGCCGGCGCCCGCCCCCACCGCGTACGCGGCGCCGAACATCACTATCAGGAGCGCCACGAAGCCGGCGAGAGCGGGCGGCGGCGCCCACCGCTTCAGCGCGGTGATCGCCAGGGTCGGGTACTCCAGCCGGTCCGTCATCGCCACTCCGGATTCTTGTACTCGGTTCCAGACGGACGGGTGCCGATCAGGCCGTGCCGGAGCCGGGACGGCACTCCCTCCGGCCAGGTGGTCGCAGCGGGGCGGACGGAAGTTCCCGTGACTTTTGATTCCGTGCCCGACCATCGGGAGCGAGGTCACAGGATCGGACCCTTATGGACCTCTTGCTCCGTATGTCACTCTGGCCGGGCGCATCGGGTCACCCGCCCGCCGCCCGCCCGCCCCGGCCGTCCGACGACTCGGAAAATGCCCATGTCCTTGCCGTTCCCGTACCGAGCCGTCCCCGCCGTGCTGGCCGGTGCCGCGACCGCCCTTCTGGTGGCGTGCACGCCCTCGACGGCCGCCGGCGCGGCGGTACCCGCTTCCGCCGGTTCGGCCACGCCCCCGGCGGTGGTCACCCGCGCCGCCGCCCCCGCCCCCGCTCCCGTGGCCTCGACGCTGTCCATACCGGCCGCGGGCATCGCCGGGCTGCGCGTGGTTCCGTACGAGGGCACCACCGACGACGTGGCGGGAACCCGCATCCAGGACCTCGGTGTGGCGGCCAGCCCGTACGGGGAGCGGGGCGGGGTCGGACCGGGCCAGGTGGGCAACTTCCTGGTCACCGCGCACCGCCTGTCGGCCGGGGGCCCGCTGGGGCGCCTGCCCGCCGTCCAGCGGGGCGACACGGTCCTCGTGACCGTGGGCGGGGTGGTGTACACCTACGAGATCACCGAGACCCGCAAGACGTCCTTCCGGTCGGAGCGCTCGCTGGGCGAACAACGTGCCGCGGTGCCCGGGGTACCCGGGGCGGCACCCACCCAGGCCATGATCACGATTTCGACCTGTGCCACGCCCGAGGACCACGCCGAGGGCAACTTCTGGAGCGACGCCCAGGGCAATCCCGAGCACCGCATCGACAAGATCGGTGTGCTGCGCAAGACCTCCGGAGCCACGCCCGCCGGCTGACGCGCGGCCGGCGCTGGGCCTCCGCTTCGTGACGTGACCGTGTCGGCGTTCTCGTGAGCGCGACGGCGACGGCGGGGAGGAGCGCGGGGGAAGAGGCCGGAATGTCGGCGGGACCGCTTCGGGCGGCCGTCCCCGGGCGCGCCTGATCCAGGGCTACACCGTCGGCCGTGGCTCGCCCTGGCCGGGTGTGTCGTTCGCCACCTCGGCGGACGGCGTCGCCGGCGTGGTCAGGGGGCCGGTGAGGTAGGCCAGCAGGCCGGCGATCTCGTGGCCGGCCTCCGCCGGGTGGCGGAAGCGCGCGCCGGGAGCGACGACGTAGCGGTTGCGCCGCCCGTCCCGGGTCCGGCTGAGGTACCCGTCCGCCTGGAGGTCCGTGACGATCGCCTGCACGGTGCGCTCGGTCAGCCCGCAGGCCAACGCGATGTCGCGCAGCCGGATGCCCGGGTCGCGCGCGATGGCGATCAGCACCCGAGCATGGTTCGTCAGGAAGGTCCATCCATGGCGACGGGGACCTGTGTGCTCGCTCTCCACACCGTCATTCTTGAGGGATGACTCACGAAATGCAATTCCCGAACCAGTTTTCCGGTATTACTTGACGTCTGTCCCGGGCCCCGGCAGGGTGCAGAGGAGCGGAACCGGAGTTCCGCATGACCAGAGCTATCGAGCGACGCACCGCACCGCAAGCACACGTGCCCAAGGAGCGAAGACGATGACCTTCACGGCCACGGCCGAGGCCATGACCCCGACGACGATCCCGACGACGGCCACCCCCGCCGGTGGCACCGGCGAAGCCCCCGCACTCGGCGGGCTGCCGGACGTGCCCTGCCCACGGGAACTGTCGACCCGCGACGCCCGGGAGCTGACCGGTGTCTTCTTCGAACGGCTGCAAAGCCTCGAAGAGGGGACCCGCGAGTACCAGTACGTGCGCAACACCCTGATCGAGATGAACATCTCACTGGTCCAGTTCGCCGCCCGCCCGTTCCGCGACCGCCCCGGCGGCCCGGAGAACGAGGACATCGTCCAGGTCGGCATCATCGGACTGATCAAGGCCATCGACCGGTACGACCCCGAGCGCAACACACAGCTCAGCACGCTCGCCCTGCCCTACATCACGGGCGAGATCAAGCGCCACTTCCGCGACACCACCTGGGCCGTACGGGTTCCGCGCCGGCTCCAGGAGCTGCGCCTGCAGCTCGCGAAGGCCACGGAGGAATTGACCGCCGAGACGGACCGCGCGCCCACCCCCTCGGAACTCGCCGAGCGGCTGGACCTCACCGAGGACGAGGTCCGCCAGGGCCTCGTCGCGGCCAACGGCTACTCCACCCAGTCCCTGGACGTGCCCCAGGACAGTGCCGCCGGCGGCTCCCAGGCCTCCACGGCCGCACGGACCGCGCGCAGCCTCGCCGAGACCATGGGCGACATCGACCCCGCCCTGGAGGCGGTCGAGGACCGGCACGCCCTCGCGCCCCTGCTCGCCGACCTGGACGAGCGCTCCACACAGATCCTGGAGCTGCGCTTCGGCCAGGAGATGACCCAGGCGGAGATCGGGGAGGAGATCGGCCTCTCCCAGATGCAGGTCTCCCGTCTGCTCACCCGTACGCTGGGCTCCCTGCGCCAGGAACTGCTGCAAGGCTGACCCGGAGCGCCCGGAGCCGACGGCACCCGGCCGGCCCGACCCCGGTACGCGCGACCCGGGCACGCCTGAACCCGCTGATACCGGCCGTCGGGTTC
>NZ_JBSGZP010000520.1:0-5361 GCF_053611065.1 Streptomyces sp. NPDC054840 | reverse complement strand
CCCTCGGCCTGATCCGCGACGCCGCCGTCGTCATCGACGGCGGGACCGTCGCCTGGGTCGGCCCCGCCGCCAAGGCGCCCGCCACGGACGAGGCCTTCGACGCACAGGGCCGGGCCGTCATCCCCGGTTTCGTCGACTCCCACTCCCACCTCGTCTTCGCCGGCGACCGCACCGCCGAGTTCAACGCCCGGATGTCCGGCCGCAGCTACTCCGCCGGCGGCATCCGCACCACCGTCGCCGCCACCCGCGCCGCCACCGACGCGGAGCTGGAGGCCAACTTGGTGCGTCACCTCGACGAGGCCCGCCGCCAGGGCACCACCACCTTCGAGACCAAGTCCGGCTACGGCCTCACCGTCGCCGACGAGGCCCGCGCCCTGCGCATCGCCGCCGCGCACACCGAGGAGGTCACCTACCTCGGCGCGCACATCGTCTCCCCGGACTTCGCCGAGGACCCGGCCGCCTACGTCGACCTCGTCACCGGCGAGATGCTCGCGGCCTGCGCCCCGTACGCCCGCTGGGTGGACGTCTTCTGCGAGAAGGGCGCCTTCGACGGCGACCAGGCCCGCGCGATCCTCACCGCCGGGGCGGCCGCCGGGCTGATCCCGCGCGTGCACGCCAACCAGCTCTCCTACGGGCCCGGCGTCCAGTTGGCCGTCGAGCTCGAAGCGGCCTCCGCCGACCACTGCACCCACCTCACCGACGCCGACGTCGATGCCCTCGCGCAGGCCGCCGGTACCACCGTCGCCACCCTGCTGCCGGGCGCCGAGTTCTCCACGCGCGCCCAGTGGCCCGACGCCCGGCGCCTGCTCGACGCGGGCGCCACCGTCGCCCTGTCCACGGACTGCAACCCCGGCTCCTCCTACACGAGTTCGATGCCGTTCTGCATCGCGCTCGCGGTCCGCGACATGCGGATGACCCCCGACGAGGCCCTCTGGTCGGCCACCGCCGGCGGCGCCCGCGCCCTGCGCCGCGACGACATCGGCTTCCTGGCCCCGGGAGCCCGCGCCGACCTGGCCCTGCTGGACGCCCCGAGCCATGTCCATCTCGCCTACCGGCCGGGCGTACCGCTCGTTTCCGGGGTCTGGCAGCGGGGCCGCCGCGCCTGCTGACGAACAGTCAATTCCGGGTTGTCCTTTGTCTTCCCTCCGTAAGGGCCCGGGCGTACCTTGAGCCACCGATCTGATGTGTCGTCAGCTTTCTGTGGCCCGAGGGGAAGACGAAGGTGTCCGACCGCAAACGCTCCACCGCGCTCGCGCTGGCCTCCGCGCTGGCCGGATCGGCGGTGCTGCTCACCGCCCCCGCGGCCCATGCCGCCGTCGTCGACGTCGCCTACGACTGCAAGACCCCGATCGGGGACAAGTCGGCGGTGTCGCCCATCGACATCAAGGCCGTCAAGGAGGGCGCCGGGTACAAGCTGACGATGTCCTTCCAGAAAGGCGTCTCGTCCAGCCCCATCGAGCTCGGCAAGGGCGCCATGAGCCCCAGCGCCGTCATCCTCGTCGGCGGCGCCGAGAAGGTGTCCGTACCGGTTTCCGGCCCGTCCAACCCCGAGGCCGTGCCGCCGGACACACCGATCAAGATCACCGACCTCTCGGGCACCTACACACCCGGAAAAAGCGGCAAGGTCACCTTCACCGCCGGCGTGCTCACCATCAAGGCGATGGGCACCACGACCACCTGCACCCCCGGCAACAGCCCGGGACCGTCGCTCGAACTCGACGTCACGGCGCCCGGCGGCGGGAACACCCGGCCCGGCACCGACACCCCCGGCGACACCCTCCCGCAGACCGGGCCCACCGACTCCGCCCTCGCCCTCGGCACCCTCGGAGGCACGGTGCTGCTCGCCGGCGCGGCCGGCACGCTCTGGCTGACCCGGCGCGGCCGACGGGCCCGGTCCTGAACGGAGCACCCCGGTCATGCCCGTGCTCCACACCCTGAGGGGCGCCGCCGCCGTCCTCCTGATCGCCGCCGCCGCGCTGTACGCGGCCCCCGCGCCCCCGGCGGCCGCCGACGAGCCGGGCTGGACCGCCGAGCCGGCCGCCGGCGCGGCGACCACCGTCCGCCCGTACTTCTACCTCGCCGGCACCCCCGGCACCGTGCTGGAGGACCGCCTCGCCCTGGCCAACACCACAGACCAGGAACGCACCATCACCCTGCGCGGGGCCGACGCCTACAACACGGCCGACGGCGCCTTCGCGGTCCGCCCGGTGGCGCCCGGCCCCGGCCCCGGCCCCGGCCCCGGCCCCGGCCCCGGCCCCGGCCCCGGCCCCGGTTCCTGGATCAGCTTCGGGGCCGCCACCACCGTGAAGGTCCCGCCCCGCACCCGCGCCGTGGTCCCCTTCACCCTCACCGTGCCGCCCGCCTCCCCGCCCGGCGACCACCCCGCCGCCGTGATCGCCACCGAGGGCGGCCACGAGGCCGGAGTACGGGTCCACCTGAGGGTCGGCGGCCCCACCCTGGCCGCCCTCACGGTCGAGGACGTCGCCGTACGGGGCCGGGGCGCGGCCGCCGTCATCGCCTACACCCTCGTCAACCGCGGCAACGTGGCCCTCACCCCCGAACTCCGGATCCGCGCCGAGGCCCTCATCGGCGAGGTGTCCGACGCCCCCCGCGGCCGCACCCTGCCGATCGAACTGCTCCCCGGCCGGCGGGTGGAGCTCACCGAGCCCTGGCCCGGCGCCCCGGCCCTCGACCGGGTCCGCGTCACCGTCACCGTGACCGCCCCCGGCGGCGCCCGCGCGGTGGCCACCGGCTCGCGTTGGCTCGTCCCGCGGGGTCTGGCCGGCTGGACCGGGGCCGGCCTGCTCGGCCTCGGCGCGACCACCGCCGCCGCGCTGTACCACGTACGCGGCCGGCGACCCGAACCGGGCCCGGGGCCGGCGACGGACGCGCCGCCCGCGGCCGGACCGACGACCCCTGCACCGCACCACGAACTGACGGGAGCCGCCAGGTGAGAAGAGTCGGAGGCCTGCTGGCCGCGGGGCTGGCGGTGTGCGCCCTCACGCTGTTCCCCGTGGGCCCGGCCGCCGCCGAGGGCAAGCCGGCCGTGGCGCTCTCGCTCCAGGAAGCCGCCAAGGGCACCGGGATCACCGTCACCGGCACCGGCTGGCCGGCGAGGACGCTGGTGATGCTGCTGGTCTGCGGCCAGAACATGATCGGCGGCACCAACAGCTGCGCCAACGCCGACGGCGCCGCCGTCTCGGTCGCCGCCGACGGCAGCTTCACCGCCCAGCTGCCCGTGGTGGCACCGCCCAAGCCCTGCCCGTGCATCGTCAACGTCACCTCCGTCAACGGCGACCAGTCCACCGTCGCGATCACACTGAAGATCACCGACCACCCGGTGGCCGAGCTGCCCGCCGAGTCCGGCACGGCCCGCCTCGCGATGCTCACCGGGGTCCGGCTGGAGGGCGAGGACGGGGTGCTGACCTGGTTCGGCGCCCCACCCGCCCGGAAGTTCAAGGTCACCGTCGGCAATCTCGGTCCGGTTCCCGTCAAGGACCCGGTCTTCCAGCTCGGCACCGCGCACGGGGTGTTCGCCCCGTTGTGGGAGGAGGCCCGCTGGAAGGGCACCATCCCGCCCGGCGGCAAGGCGGAGATCGCCCTCGACGTGGGCCTGGCCGCCGGCGCCCACGGCGACTACACGATCTCCCTCAAGTACGGCGAGACCGTGGTGGCCACGCAGCCCTGGGGTGTCGACCGCCCGTACGGGGTGCTGCTCTTCCGGGGCCTGCTCCTCCTGGTGATCCCGGCCGCGGTCTTCCGTATCGGCATGGCGATCGTCGACCGGGTCCGACCGCGCGCCGCGCCCGCCGCCGGCCGCCACCGGGGCGTACGGCTCCACGAGGCGGCCTCCGCCGTGACGGCCCGGCTGCCGAGGATCCCGGCCCTGCGGTCGCCCGAGCCGGCCCCGGGCTCCGACCGCCCGGACCGGTCCCCCCAGACCACCACGGCGGTCCTGCCGTGGTTCACCCCGGACAGCGCGCCGGGCACAGCACCGCAGGCGTCCGCACCGTCTGAGAACCGTTCGACGACGAAGGGACATTCGTGAATACCCAACGGAGGGTGAGCGCGGCCGTGATCGTGCTGCTGCTCGGCGGCGCCGGTATCGCCATCGGAGCCACTCCCGCCCAGGCCGCGGAGACCAAGTTCAACGTCAAGTGCGTTCCCCCGGCCGGGGGCGGCGGTCCGGTGGAGGGGGAGACCACCGCCAAGGTCACCGCCCCCGCCTCGGCGAAGGTCGGCGACGAGGTCGACGTGTCCTGGGAGACGGTGAAGCCGGCCTCGAACAACACGGACCTGATGGACATCCCGCAGGACGCGGTCCAGCCCACCGGCTGGATCACCGTGGGCGGCGGTGGCGGTGAACTGAAGGTCGTCGGGGAGAAGAAGAACCCGCCGATCCCGAAGAAGGCACCCATGCAGATGTCCGTGATGAAGGGCAAGCTGAAGCTCACCAAGGCCGGGAAGATCACGCTGACCCCCGGCAGGTACGACGTGGCGGTCACCTTCTCCTTCGGCACGTTCGTCACCAAGTGCGCGCCGACCGGCGCCGTGGGGGTCGGGGCCACCATCGACGTGGCGGCCGGCTCCAGCGGCGGTACGACGACCGGTGGTACCACCACGGGCGGTACCACCACCGGCGGCTCCACGACCACGGGCGGATCGACCTCGGGCGGCTCCACCGGCGGCGGAGGCGGCCAGACCGACTTCCCGGGCAAGGCGGTCGAGGTGGCCTTCGACTGCGGGCCGGTCGTCCCGGGGGGCATCAAGACCCCGGTCACGATCAACGCGAAGAAGAACGGCGGCAGCTACGACCTGACGGTCAAGACCGCCAAGGGTGCGATGGCGGCGCCCATGGCCCTGCCCGCCGGAGCGCTCAAGCCCTCCATGGACGTGAAGCTCGGCGGGGCGGACAGCGGCACGGTCAAGGTCTCCGGCCCGGCCAACGCGGAGCCGATCCCGGACAAGGCCCCGGTCAGCCTCAGCGACATGACCGGCACCTACAAGCCCGGGAAGAGCGGCAAGGTGACGCTGAGCCCGGACCAGCTGACGATCGACGTCACGATGGCCCCCGGCGCCACCCCGATCAACGTCCCCTGCAAGGCGACGAGCAGCGGGGTCTCGCTGGAACTGGACACCGCCGCCCAGCCGGGCGGCTCCGGTTCCTCCACGGTGTCCGGCAGCACCACCTCGGGCGGCGGACTCGCCGAGACCGGCGCGGAAGACGAGGGCGGCATCAAGGCCCTCGCCTTGGTCGCCGGCACGGTGATCCTGCTCGGCGGCGCGGTGTTCACCTTCACCCCGTGGCGCCGCCTGCGCGGCACCCGCTGACACGCGAACGGCCCGGCACACCTTCCGGTG
>NZ_JBSGZP010000519.1:0-5367 GCF_053611065.1 Streptomyces sp. NPDC054840 | reverse complement strand
CGCCCGGGCCCTGAGGCGCCCGGGCCCTGAGGCGGCCGGGCTCTGGGGTGGCCGGCGATCATGACCGCCAGCCACCGGCCCCCTGGACGCTCCTACGGGAACTCGGCGCCGGTCGCTCATCCTCTGCGCGATGACCGTCACGCGGTCGGCTCGCCGGCGAGGGCGTCCACCTCCGCCTGGAAGTACAGGGCCGGGTCCAGGCCCATACCGGTGAAGTGGCCCGCCAGTTCCAGGGACAGGACGCCGTGCAGACGGCTCCAGAAGGCCAGGGCCTGACGCAGCGCCGCGGGCGGGGCGTCGGGGTGGCCACCGGCCCATGCGCGGTGGGCGGCCAGGTGGTCCTCGAAGGCGTGCGGCTCCGCGGCGGGGGCGGTGCAGGCGTCCAGCAGGACGGACATCAGTTCCGAGGCGATCGCGGTGATGTCCGGGGGCGCGTGGTAACCGGGCACCGGGGTGCCGTAGAGGAGGAAGTAGCGGTGCGGGTCCGCCAGGGCCCAGCGGCGCAGCACGTGCGCCAGCCGGGCGAGTCCGGGTCGGCCCGCGCCCGGACCCCCGTTGTCGGCGGCGGCGGCCGCGATGAAGGCGTCGGCGAGGCTGCGGTAGGCGTCGCGGATGAGTTCGGTGATCAGCTCGTCGCGGCCGGCGAAGTACCGGTACAGCGCCGGTCCGCTCACGCCCATCTGCTTGGCGATGGCATTGAGGGAGAGCGCGGACGCGCCGGAGCCCGCGATCTGCTGCCAGGCCTTCTCCTTGACCTCCTCCCGCACCTGCTGCCGGTACCGCTCCCGGGGGGTCTTGGTGCTGCCCGTCACGTCCGCCTCGCCTCTCGCCGTTCGCTCTCCATCCCCAGCGAGTTAGAGGCTATCACCATCGGCACATCCACTAGCGATACAGCACCTCACCCCCTTGACATGCACCAGGTCCCCATCCATTCTCGTTACAGCTTCTAACAAACGCGAGACATGTAAACCATGGAGGTCGTGATGAGGAACACCGTCGAGCGGGTCGAGGTCGTTCTGCCGGGCAAGGTCGAGCCGGAGGGCCTGCAGTTCCACCGCCGTCCCGTCCCGGCGCCGACGGCCGGCCAGGTGGTGGTCGCCATGGAGGCGACGGGCGTTTCCTTCGCCGAGCAGCAGATGCGGCGCGGCCGGTACTACGACCAGCCGCCGTTCCCCTTCGTCCCCGGATACGACCTGGTCGGCACGGTGCTGGCCGTGGGTGAGGGCGTCAGCTCCACGCTGCTCGGCAAGCGGGTCGCCGCGCTGACGAAGACCGGAGGCTGGGCGAGCCACGTCGCGCTCACCGCCGCCGACGTGGTGGAGGTGCCCGACGGCGTCAGCCCGGTGGACGCGGAGACCGCGGTCGTCAACGGCATCACCGCCTGGCAGATGCTCCACCGCAAGGCCCGGGTACGCGCCGGCCAGACCGTCCTGGTCCACGGCGCGAACGGCGGAGTCGGCTCGATCCTGGTCCAGCTGGCACTGGCCGCGGGCGCCCAGGTGATCGGCACCGCCTCCACCCGCCACCACGACGCGCTGCGCGCCCTCGGGGTGACGCCCGTCGACTACCGGTCCGGCAATGTCCCGGCACGCGTACGGGCCCTCGCACCCGGCGGAGTGGACGCGGTGTTCGATCACGTCGGCGGCGACGGCATCCTCGAATCCTGGCGGCTCCTGGCCCCCGGCGGCACGCTCGTCTCGTACGGCAGCGCCGCCACCCGCGACGACGAGGGCTCCGGCTCGTGGCCGGTGCTCAAGCTCCTCGGCCGGGTGTGGGTGTGGAACGCGCTGCCCAACGGCCGCAGCGCGTACTTCTTCAACGTGTGGGCCGGGCGCGCTTACGCCAAGGAGCGCTTCCGGGCCCGCCTGCGCTCCGACCTCACCCAGGTGTTCACCGCCCTCCAGCGCGGTGAGATCACCGCCAAGGTCGCGTCCGAGATCCCGCTGGCCCGCGCCGCCGAGGCGATGCGCCTCGCCGAGTCCGGCACGGTCGCCGGGAAGGTCGTCCTCGTCCCGTGACCCAGGCGCCGGGCACGTCAGGCGCAGGGGAGCCGGTCCGGTCGGCAGATCGTGTCGGCGGCGGGAGGGTGCCGTCGAAGACGTAGCGGCCTCCGTAGCCCTTGATGCGGTGCTGGAGTCGTCGAAGAGTGAGATGCAGCCGGACGCGTCCGCAGGGGGGGCGGAACCACGGACCGCGCGCTATCCTCCGCGCCATGCCGATTGACATGGACATGCGATTACGGGTGCGGTCGCGCGCCCTGGTGTGCCTCCTCGTGCTGGCCCTCCTGGGTACGGTCACCACGGCGGCCGCCTCGTCCCGGGCCGTGGCCCCCGCCAGGGCCACCACGACCTCCACGCCCACCGCGAACGCCACCCCGAGCGCCGCCGCGGCCGCCCGCTGGGGCGACCGGCGGCTCGACGAGGTGGCCTTCCTGACCACCCACAACGCCTTCACCAATTACGAGGACTCCCGCTGGAGTTCGGTGAACCAGTCGGAGTCCGTACGCGCCCAGCTCGACAACGGCGTCCGCGGCCTGAGCCTGGACACGCACTGGTACGAACGCAGCACCTGGCTGTGCGTCATCAGCTTCGGCAGCGACTGCTATCCCAGCGACGTGTACCTGTGCCACGGCGACTGCAAGACCTTCGCCGGAGCCACGTACGCCCTGCCGCGGCAGACCTTCCACGGCACGATGCAGACCGTGGTGGACTTCCTCGCCGCCCACCCGCAGGAGGTGGTGACCGTCTTCCTGGAGGACTACGTCGGCGCCGACCAGATGCAGGCGTCCCTCGGCCGGGTCAGCGGGCTGCAGAACATGCTCTTCCGGGCCGACGAGTGGGGCGTACGGCAGCGCGGCTGGCCCAAGGTGGCCGATCTCGTCACCTCGGGCAAGCGGCTCCTGCTCTTCTCCGACCGGTCCGACCGGGAGCACCTGGGCGTCATGTACGACAAGTCCTGGACCGTGAGCAACTTCTGGAGCCTCGGGAACCTGGGCAACGACCTCACGTGCGTCAGCCGCTGGTCCGACGTGCCGTTGGACCGCCAGGAACCAGGTTTCCGGCGGCTGTTCACGATGAGCCACCACCGCAACGTACCCACCGTCCTCACGGCTGCCCTCGACAACGGCGCCAAGCTGAGGAACCGCGTCGCCGAGCAGTGCCGGTCGGCCACCGGGGGCCGCGATCCGAACTTCGTGTCCGTCGACTTCCACCGCCTGTCGGACGGGAGCGGCCACACGCCCGCCTCGATCGTCGCGGAGCTCAACGCGCGCCCCTGATCCGCCTATCGGCCCGCCGGCCGGGTGGATCGCCGCGGACGGCGGGGCCTGTCACACCCGGCCGGTCAGCCCGCCTTGCGGGCGCCCAGCACCCGTCGCTCGTCCTCGGTCAGTCCGCCCCACACCCCGTACGGTTCCTGCACGCGCAGCGCGTGGCTCAGGCATTGTGCCCGCACCGGGCACAGCGCGCAGACTTCCTTGGCCTCCTGCTCCCGCACGGCGCGCTCCTCGCCGCGCTCCCCCGCCGGGTGGAAGAACCGGTCCGTGCCGAGCGCCCGGCACGCCGCTTCCTCCTGCCACTTCCACAGGTGCTCCGCACGGCCCGGCAGACGTGCCACCTTCGTCATGTCCCGACTCCTCTTCTCCGCGTTCGTGTCCTTGCCTTGCTCCCTCACGCGTCTGACCCGGGTGCGCGTTTCGAAACACGGTCCGTGGGCGTGGCAGGGGCCTCGGCCGTGGAGACCCTCGGCAGGGCGTACGGGTGCTTCTCGGCCAGCCAGGCGACGAGCTGTTCGCGTACGGAACAGCGGGCGGTCCACAGGTCGTCCGGGTCCTTCGCGGTGACGATCGCCCGCACCACGATGGCGCTGGGCGTGGTGTCGGTGACGGCCAGGTCCCAGCCTCGGCCGTCCCACGCCTCGCAGCCGTCGAGGATCTCCTTGAGCTTCTCGCGCATCAGCGCGACGGGGGTGGTGTGGTCGCAGTGCAGGAAGACCGTGCCGGTCATCTGGATCCCGCCGCGCGACCAGTTCTCGAAGGGCCGCCCGGTGAAGTACGAGACGGGCATGGTGATCCGGCGTTCGTCCCAGGTACGCACGGCCAGGAAGGTGAGCGTGATCTCCTCGACCACACCCCACTCGCCGGCCACCACGACCGTGTCGCCGATCCGCACCATGTCGCCGAAGGCGATCTGGAATCCCGCGAAGAGGTTGCCGAGGGTGGACTGAGCGGCCACGCCCGCGACGATGCCGATGATCCCGGCGGAGGCGAGGAGCGAGGTGCCGACGGCGCGCAGGTCGGGGAAGGTCAGCAGCATCGCGGCGGCGGCCACCACGGCGACCACGGCGGTGATGATCCGCATGATGAGCGTCACCTGGGTGCGGACCCGGCGGACCCGGGAGGGGTCGTGGGGGCCGAGCGCGTAGCGGGCGTACGAGGACTCGACCACGGCGGAGGTGATGAGGACGACGCACCAGGCGCTCGCGCCGATCAGTACGAGCGTCAGCAGTCTCCCCACAGCCGTCTCGTGCTCCCGCAGCGGCTGCCACCCGATCTGCGGGTACACGGCGCGCATCGTCGCAGCGAAGATCAGGACCCGTACCGACGTACGACAGCGGCGCAGCATGTTCCAGAGCGGTGTCTCGGGGTGACGGGCGTCCGCCCGCCGCAGCAGCAGGTCGGTGACTCTGCCCGCGGCGAAGGTGAGCACGATCGAGCCACCGATGACGGCAGGCACTTGCAGGAGGCTGTTCATGACTCCTCTGAACGGGTCTGGGGAACGGGTCCCGTCGCACGTGCCCGGGGCTTGCCGGGACAAACGGGGCGTCCGTTCCGTGATGGCGGGTACAAGCGCCCACGAAACGACAGCCGAGGACGAGGTGAGTGAGCAGTGCAGACCATCGGAACGGATACCGGCGGGCCCGTATCGGAGCAACGGGGGCCGGCCTTCCCGCAGCTCCGTCGGCTCACCCTGCGCGACGCCTGCCGGCAGGTGGCGCGGGGCCGCCAGTTCACCCGTGAAGCGCTGGAGGACTGGGGGTGGGACGGTCAGGAAACCGCCGGGGACGCGCTCCTGGTCGTGTCCGAACTCGTCACCAACGCCAAACTGCACGCCGGCGGCTGCCTGGAGCTCATGCTCCGCGCCGGGGACGTGCTCCGTGTCGAGGTGTACGACGGCATCGGTGACCTCCCACGACCGCTGCACCCCTCGCGTTCGGCCCGTCCGGGCCGCCCCGGCGGGCACGGCCTGCGTCTGGTGCACCGGCTCACGGACCGTTGGGGCGTCCAGGCTGTCGGGCGCGGCAAGGTCGTCTGGGCCGAGATCGACGCCGAACGCCTGCGGACGGGCCGACCCGGGTACGCCTGAACCC
>NZ_JBSGZP010000518.1:0-5373 GCF_053611065.1 Streptomyces sp. NPDC054840 | reverse complement strand
CCTCCTTGGTCCCCGTGCTGCCGATCCGGTCGACGGCGATGTCGATCGTCTTGCCGTACGGCTTCGCGTAGTCGAGCGGGACCTTCACCCAGCCGCACTGGATGGGCTTCTCGAAGCCCCAGTCGGCCGGGCAGTCCTTCCAGTCGATCCCGGTACGGGCGGCGCGGGCGGCGGCGATCTGAACGCCCAGCGCCTCCGGCAGCCTGCCGTCGCTCCCGGCGGAGGCCGCCGCGGCCGGCGGGGCCAGCAGCAGGCTCGCCGCGAGTGTGCCGGTGATCAGAGTGGCGGCGCTCCCCAGCGCCGCGTTGCGTATCACGTGATTGTTCCCCCTGCGTCAGGTACCGCCGTGGGCGGCCGGGTTGGTCGGTTCGGTCGTCGGCGTGCAGGGGGATCCTGTCGTCTGACCGGGACCCGGCGACAGGGCCGGATCGACTTCTTTGCCAACCCGATAACCGGAAAGGCGTGTACCGCTGAGCGGTGCCTGTTAGGTCCCGCTTTCACCACCCGTAGGTACGGCAGGCCCCGTCGAGCAGCTCGCGCACCCGCAGGGCGTCCGCGGCCAGGGCCGTCACCAGGACGGCCGGACCGGCCAGCGGTGTCACGGCCGCGAACTCCCCCAGGACCGCCGCGGCGGGCGGGTCCTCGGCGAAGGCGGGGTCCACGATGAGGAGTTGGCCGAGCGCCCGGTGCCCGGTCAGGCCTGCCGGGCCGTCCCACCCGCCGGGCGCGCCGGGTCCGCAGGCGAGCTCCTGGTCCAGCAGCGGACGGCCCCCGCGCTCGACGATGAGGCGACTTCGCAGCAGCCCCGGAACCTCCCCGGTGCGGCCCAGCACCTGCTCCTCGCGCAGCACCAGCCGTGCCGTGGGAGCGAGTCGGACCCGGGTGCGCACCCTCAGGTCGCTGCCGCGCACCGAGACCAGCGGCTCGGGCAGCCACCGCAGCGACGCCCCGTCCCCCAGGACGAGGTGGACGTCGTAGCGCGCGGGCTCGCCGGAGCGGCCGGGCAGTGCCAGGGTGGCCGCCGCCGAGGCGAGGGAGAGGTGCGCACCGGGTCCGACGGTGGCCTCGACGGTGAGGTGGTCACCGCCGAGCGGGGCGCTCATCGCGCCGACCAGCGTGACCCCGGCCCCGGCCTGCGACGGCGAGCGGGTGCGGCGCAGCGCGAGCGGGCCCTCCCCGGCGAGCAGCGGCAGTGCGGTGCCGCCCCGCCCGTCGGCCACGGCGTGGATGCGGGCGGTGGCCCGCAGGCCCGCCGACGAGGTCGGGGACTTCAGCGGTGCCGGCGTCGTCGGTGCCGGGGCCGGTGCGATGTCGGCGGTGCTCGCGGCGCTCACCGCGCCGACCAGGCGGCGATCCGCTCGCGCACCCAGGCGGCCACCGGACCGACCCCTTCGGGACCGCGCAGCGACTGGAAGGCGACGGGCAGTTCGCCGCGCTGCTCGGCGGCGTCGCGGGCCATCCGGTCGAGGTCGGAGCCGACGTGGGGGGCGAGGTCCGTCTTGTTGACGACGAGGAGGTCGGCGGTGGTGACACCGGGTCCGCCCTTGCGGGGGATGTCGTCCCCGCCGGCCACGTCGATGACGAAGATCTGGGCGTCGACGAGTCCGCGGGAGAAGGTGGCGGTGAGGTTGTCCCCGCCGGACTCGACCAGGATCAGGTCCAGTCGGCCGTTCTCCCGGAAGGCGTCCTCCAGTTCCTCCACGGCCTCCAGGTTGGCGGAGATGTCATCGCGGATGGCGGTGTGCGGGCAGGCCCCGGTCTCGACGGCGGTGATCCGCTCGGGCGGCAGCACGGCCTCGCGGAGCAGGAACTCGGCGTCCTCGCGGGTGTAGATGTCGTTGGTCACGACGGCCATGGACAGTTCGGTGCGCAGCGCGCGGCACAGGGCGGCGACCGTGGCGGTCTTGCCGGATCCGACGGGTCCGCCGAGTCCGATGCGCAGGGCCCGCCGGGTGCCGTCGGGCCGCAGGGGGGCGGCGCTGTGAGTGTGCCGGTGGGGGTAGGTCACGGCCTGGTCGAGGTGCATGGGGGGTGTCTCCTTCAGGAGGTCAGGAAGCGAAGAGGCGGACCGGCCAGTCGGCATGGACCTCCGCCGAGATGTCCAGCAGCGGCGAGGACGCCGCGGGCAGCGCGTCCGGGCCCTGTGAGCGGGCCAGCAGCGCGGCCCGCTCCGCACGGGCCGCGACGGCGTCGAGTTCGGGGGCGAGCCGGGCCAGTACCCCGCTCGCCTCGAAGGGGTCCAGGCCCAGCAGCCGTACGGTCGCCGTGGCGGGCCCGCCGACGCTTTCGTACGCGGCCACGTGCGCGGCGTCTCCCGGCCCGAGTCCGGCCGCCCGGGCGGTGACGCCGAGCACCACGGGCTGGTGGGCCCCGCGCGGGAACGCCGCGGCCAGGTCCTCCAGTTCGGCGGTGGGCCAGGTGGCCCGGGCGGCGCGCAGCAGCTGCCGCCCGAGCCGCCGGGCCGCGGTGCGCAGCGCCGGCGAGGGGGTACGGGCGTCGGCGGCTGCGTCGAGGACGGCCGGGTCGAGCCCGAAGGCTGCGGCCGCGGCGAGCGCGGCGGCGGTGAGGCCGGCGGTGTGCAGCCGGCCCCGGCAGAAGTCCTCCAGAGTGGCGGCGTCGTGGATCCGGCCCGCCTTGCAGGCGGCCTCGGCCCCGCCGGAGTGGGCGTGACCCCCGGCGGGGAAACGGCCGTCGGCGAGGACGAGCAGCGCGGCGCGGCTCATCGGCAGGGACCTCCTCTCAGAACAGGAAGTAGCGCTGGGACATGGGCAGTTCCGCTGCGGGCGCGGGTTCCACGGCCTCCCCGTCGATGGTGACCGTGAAGGTGTCGGCGTCGACCTCGACCCTCGGCATGGCGTCGTTGCCGCGCATGTCGGCCTTGCTCAGCCCGCGGGTGCTCTCGATGGCCACGAACTGCTTTCCCAGCTGGAGCCGTTCGGGCAGCCCGTCGTCGAGCGCCGCCTGGGCGGTGAAGTTCAGCGAGTTCAGGCCGGGGGCGCGGCCGTGGCTGCCGAACATGGGGCGGGGCATGACGGGCTGCGGGGTGGGGATGGAGGCGTTGGCGTCGCCCATCTGCGCGTAGGCGATCTGGCCGCCCTTGATCACGAGTTCGGGCTTGACCCCGAAGAAGGCCGGGTTCCACAGGACCAGGTCCGCGAGTTTGCCCGTCTCGACGGAGCCGATCTCGCGGGCGAGCCCCTGGGCCACCGCGGGGTTGATCGTGTACTTGGCGACGTAACGGCGGGCCCGGTGGTTGTCGGCGGGTCCGTCGCCGGGGAGGAAGCCGCGCCGCTTCTTCATCACGTGGGCCGTCTGCCACGTGCGCAGGACGACCTCGCCGACCCGGCCCATGGCCTGGGAGTCGGAGGAGATGATGGAGATGGCGCCGAGGTCGTGGAGGACGTCCTCGGCAGCTATGGTCGAGGGCCGGATCCGCGATTCGGCGAAGGCGAGGTCCTCGGGGACGGCCGGGTTGAGGTGGTGGCAGACCATCAGCATGTCGAGGTGTTCCTCGACCGTGTTGACGGTGTGCGGCCGGGTGGGGTTCGTGGAGCTGGGCAGGATGTTCGGCTCGGACACCACGGTGATGATGTCGGGTGCGTGCCCGCCGCCCGCGCCCTCGGTGTGGTACGAGTGAATGGTCCGCCCGGCGATGGCGGCGAGGGTGTCGGCGACGAATCCGGCCTCGTTGAGCGTGTCGGTGTGGATGGCGACCTGGGCGCCGGTCTCCTCGCACACGGACAGGCAGGCGTCGATGACGGCGGGGGTGGCTCCCCAGTCCTCGTGGATCTTGAATCCGAGTGCTCCGCCGCGCAGTTGGGAGTGCATCCCATCGCGGGACATGGTGTTGCCCTTGCCGAGCAGGCCGATGTTGACCGGGTAGGCCTCCAGGGCCGCGAACATCCGGGCCAGGTGCCAGGGCCCGGGGGTCACGGTGGTGGCCTTGGTCCCCTCGGCCGGTCCGGTCCCGCCGCCGACGAGGGTGGTGATTCCGGAGGCGAGCGCCTCCTCGATGACCGTCGGGGAGATGAAGTGGACGTGGGCGTCGATGGCGCCGGCGGTGACGATCTTCCCGTTGCCGGCGATGATCTCGGTCTCGGGGCCGATGACCAGTGCGGGGTCGACCCCGTCCATGGTGTCGGGGTTGCCGGCCTTGCCGATGCCGCAGATCCGGCCGTCGCGGATACCGAGGTCGGCCTTGACGATGCCCCAGTGGTCGAGGACGACGACGCCGGTGATGACCGTGTCGGGGGCGCCCTCGGCCCGAGTGGTGCGGGCCTGCCCCATGGATTCGCGGATCACCTTCCCGCCGCCGAAGACGGCCTCGTCGCCGGCCCGCCCGGGGCCGCCGCCGAGGTCCCGCTCGATCTCGACGAAGAGGTCGGTGTCGGCGAGCCGGATCCGGTCACCGGCGGTCGGCCCGAAGAGGTCGGCGTACACCTGTCGGGAGAGCTCAGCCATCGAGCGGCCCTCCGGTCTCGCCGCGCAGTCCGGGTACGGTGCGCGAGCCCCCCAGCGGTACGAGTTCCACCGCGACCGGAATGCCCGGCTCGAAGCGGACGGCCGTACCGGCGGCGACGTTGAGCCGGAGCCCGCGGGCGGCGGCACGGTCGAAGTCGAGGCCGGGGTTGGCCTCCGCGAAGTGGTAGTGGGAACCGACCTGGACCGGCCGGTCGGCCGCGTTGAGCACGGTGAGGCGGGTGACGGGACGGCCCTCGTTGAGGAGTACCGGGCCGTCCCCGTAGGCGATTTCGCCGGGGATCATGGGGGGTACTCCGTTTCAGACGATCGGGTCGTGGACCGTGACGAGCTTGGTGCCGTCCGGGAAGGTCGCTTCGACCTGGACGTCGTGGATCATCTCGGGGATCCCCTCCATGACTTCCTCGCGGGTCAGCACGGTGCGGCCCGAGACCATCAGCTCGGCCACGGTGCGGCCGTCACGGGCCCCCTCCAGGAGGTGCGACGTGATCAGCGCGATCGCCTCCGGGTGGTTGAGGCGGACCCCGCGCGCCCTCCGCTTCTCGGCCACGTCGGCGGCCACATGGATGAGCAGTCTCTCCTGCTCGTGCGGTGTCAGTTGCACTCGTATCACCAAGCTTCCGGGACAAGATCGACAAAGGGCGGGGCGACCCTACCGGTCTTCAACACTTCGTTGACCTGCGCATATCCGAACCAAGCGAGTCTTGCCCAACACTGAGAAAGGCTTTCCGCCCCGACCACCGCCGCTTTACCGGATCATGGGTGATCATTGGCGGTCGAACGTGGCCGCCACGCTAAGGGCTGCGCTTTTCCGCTGAGTTAACCCACGTTTCAGGCAGGTACCCGGTTCAACTCCGATGCCCTACGAGCCCGATTCCGTATACGGCTCCGCAC
>NZ_JBSGZP010000517.1:0-5377 GCF_053611065.1 Streptomyces sp. NPDC054840 | reverse complement strand
GCTCAAGGCCGCCGGGGCCTCATGCTCCGGCGGCGCGCGCGTGCGTGTGTGTGCCGGGTATTACGGGCCGTCAGGCCGGCAGGGTGTTGCGGTGCGAGCTCCGGCGGGCCGCGCTGAAGAGCGCCTGGATCTGCGTACCGGCCTGCTCGACGTCGTCGAGGGGGGAGGGGAAGGGCAGCCGCACGTCGCGGTGCCCGCGCCGCTCCTCCAGCCGCAGGGTGATCCCGTACCGGTCCATGGCGACCGGCAGCGCGCGGAGCACGACGGCGGTGGGCAGCGGCCGGACCAGACGCAGCAGCAGGGTGACGAGGTCCTGGTGGTCGTCGAGGAGGTGCGTCAGCATGCCCGCCTCGTACGGGGACAGCGGGTCGGGGCGGGCCGTGTCCAGCTCTTCGAGGCCGACGTGCGAGCGGCCCTCCGGGGTCTCCAGGACGGCCCGGTCGAATTCCATGCAGGTGGAGTCGGCGCCGGAGCCTTCGGCCAGGCCGGAGTAGGGGGTCAGCAGGCGGCCCAGCACGGTGACGCGGGCGCGCACCCGTTCCCGTACGGGGGTGGGGGCGATGTCGGTGAACTCCAGCCGCATCATGGGCCGGAACTCGGACTCGCCGCCGGGTTCGGCGGGGTGCAGGTGCAGCCGTCCCATGGGGTCACCGCCGTCGAGGTGGCGGACCTCGGAGCGCAGTCCGTCGGTGACCACTGTCATGGAGTGGGCGGCGGTGAGGATCGACCGGACGCGCTCTGCATCGGTGGGCCGGTCGGCCGGGGCGGCGGGGGCACCGAACGGGCGCATGTGGATCTCTCCTCGTCAGAGCGACTAGATGACTTAGGTTTGCCTAACTAACCTATCTGGCTCTCGGGGGGTACCCGGCACGCCCGTGTCGTTGTTGGGCTGAACGGGTGAAACGCGAGAGGATGGGGGGATGCACATGAAGCGCACGGCCGAGGCGGCCCGGTGAGCAGGTACGACGTCACCGACGAACAGTGGGAGGGGCTCGCGCAGGTGGTCCCCCTGCGCAGTCGCAACGAATGGCCCTCCCGGGTGGACCACCGCACGATTCCCGCGGCGCCCGGAGCGTCGGCGGCGGAGCAGCGGCGCTTCGTGGTGATCAGAGTTCAGATCTTCGCGGACGCGCGGGAGGTGGCGGAGTACCTGATCGCGCAGATCCCGGTCCTGCTGGACCTCACCGGAGCGGACAGCGAAGTGGCCAAGCGGATCCTGGACTTCAGCAGCGGCGTGGTCTTCGGCCTCGGCAGCGGGATGCACCGGGTGGACCGGAACGTCTTCCTGCTCGCGCCGGTGGGGACCGAGGTCGAGGGGATCGCGGCCGCCGCCGTCCCCCGATCGTAGGAAGGTCCCCGCGAGGGAACGGTTCGCCGGAGCCACGGGGGGTCCGGCGGCCCGTACCGTCCCGCGCATGGACGCCACTTCGGACGCGACGGCGGTAGGCGCGGTCGCCTCCCTCGCGTTAGCCGACACCCCTGCCGTTCCCGCTGCCGCTCGGGCGGCCGAGGCCGATGCCCCGGTGCGGGCCGATGCCGCCGCCACCGCGCCACCCGGAGCCTCGCCCGCGCCTCCCACTGTCGGGGGCGGGGGCGGGGCCGGGGTCCCGGCGGTGGGAGGCGTGGCGGTGGAAGGCGACGCCCCGGTCGTGCCGGCGCAGGCCCGCCCCGGCGGCTCCGGCCGACCTGCCGAGCCCCCGCAGCGGTATCCGCGGCCCGTGGTCACCGAGCTGAGGCTCTCCGCCTTCGGGCCGCACCGCTCGGCGGTCTTCCCGTTCGGCCCCCTCACCCTCTTCGCCGGGCCGAGCGGCAGCGGCAAGTCCCAGGCCCTGGCCGCCTACGAGGCCCTGGCCGGGCTGGGTTCCGGGGCCACGCTGGAGGAGGCCTTCCCGGATCCGCGCGCCCGCATCCCCGACCGGGCCGTCCCCGACGCGCAGCGGCGGCGCGGGTTCCGCCTCGGCTGCACCGTGGACGGACCCGCCGGTCCGATCCGGCTCGACCTCGCCGTCCAGGCCGAGCCCACGCTGCGGATCGTCGGCGAACGGCTCTCGCAGGACGGGCAGATCCTGCTCGCCACCGCCCTGCGCGACCCTGGCCGGCGCTCGGTCCAGGCCGCCTGGCTGACCGGCGGCGCCGTCGGTGTCACCCGGGCCCCGCTGCCCGACGACCGGCTCGGCACGGCCCTGCTCCCGCTCCGCGTCGCCGGTTCCACCGAGGGTCAGCGCCAGGTGCTGGCCGCCGCCGAGCAGGTGGTCGTGGCCCTGCGTGCGGTGTTCCCGTGCGACCCCCGCCCGGACCGGATGCGCGCCGCCGTTGCGCCGGGAGAGGGCCGGCTGCTGGGTGATTGCGCCAACCTGGCCGATGTGCTGCGCCGGACTCGCAGCGAGTGCGGCACCCGCCACGCGCTGCTGGCGGAGGCGGCGCGTACCGGCTGCGCCGGCTCGGTAGCGGGGCTGGACGTACGGGCCCCCGCGGACGGCGGTACGGTCGCGGCGGTACTGGACCGCGGCCCCGGCCGGCCCGCCACGGAGCTGGCCCGGCTGGGCGCGGGCGAACTCCGCTTCCTCGCCCTGGCGCTGGTCCTGCTCACCGGACCGGGGGTGCTGGCCATGGATCCGGCGGCCGAGCTGCTCTCCGCGCGGCAGGCGCTGACGGTCCTGGCCGACGGCTTCGACCGGGGTCTCGACGGGCGGCAGAGCGCCGAGCTGCTGCGCCTGGCCCTGCTGTCCTGCGGCCGAGGCCACATCCGGCTCGTGGCGGCGGTGGGGGAGGGGACCGCGGCGGCCGCCCGCGCCCTCCCGGGCATCGCGGTGGTAGACCTGAGGGCATGAACGAGACGCAGGAACAGCCCGAGCGACGGCCGGAGTCGCCCGAGGGGCGGCCCGGCGAGCGGCCCGACGAGCGGCTGGACCGACTGCAGCGCCGGCTCGCGCAGTTCGCGGCGGCGCGCGGCTGGGCGCCTTACCACACCCCCAAGAACCTGGCGGTGGCGCTCAGCGTGGAGGCGTCCGAACTGGTGGAAATCTTCCAGTGGCTGACACCTGAGCAGTCGGCGAAGGTCATGGAGAAGCCGGAATCGGCCCACCGCGTGGCCGACGAGGTGGCCGACGTGCTCGCGTATCTGCTGCAGTTCTGTGAGGTTCTCGGGGTGGATGTGCTGGATGCGCTCGCCGCGAAGATCGAGAGGAACGAACTCCGCTTTCCCGTGCCGGGTGCATCGACACCCAATCGTCACTCTTCGGAGTGATGGACTCCTCCACAATCACGTTTGTGTCCACATTTTCCGAATACCCCTGGCTTTACTGACTCGTTGCCCTCACTCTGGGTAGTGGTGAGGATGGTGGATGTCGTGCGGACGGGGGACGGCATATGGATGCGGTACGGCTCATCGCGGTCGGCCGGCACGCGCTGGCACAGAGCGGGGTCGCGTGGGACATCGTGGGCGAGGCCTGGCAGGCCCAAGCGCTCGCGCAGGGCATAGGGAGCTGTCTGGCGGTCACCGGGCCGCCGGAACTGAGATCGGAGGCACGGGGACTGGGGGAAGCGGGAGGCAGAGGCTGCGGGGTGCTCGACCGGGCGGCACTGCGAGGAGAGGGCAGTGCGCCCGAGTATCCGCCGAGAGCCGCGCAGTTGAGCGGAGTGTCGGACGTGCGGCAGGCGCTGCTCGGGCTCCAGGCGCTGCTGGGTGAAGTGGGGATAGCCCTGGTCGGGGTGGCCTGCGGGACGGACGACGAGGCCCTGTACTGGCAGTGCATAGAGTCGATCGACGCGGCCGACGAGTCGAGCGACCGGGTGCGGGCGATCCTGCGCCGCATGGTCGTCCGTGAGCGGGGGTCCGCCTCGGGCGTGGCCTGAGGGGGCTACGGATGAGGTCCCGCCGTGCTCGGCGGGACACCCGTGATCAGGACGCCCGGAAGGACGGGCGCTTGCCTTCGGGAGTGCGGTCGGTGGAGGCCTGGCGATCGGCGTCGAGCTGGGACAGGTCGGCGTTCAGCGCCGCCATCAGTTCTTCCATCTGCTGCAGCAGGCCCGTCGGCGCGCCGCCCCCCTGGGCGGGTGCCGCAGGCTCCTGACCCGCGCGGTCGTCTGCTGCCTGCGCTGCCTGTCCGGTGTGTCGGTGGGTGTCCGGCACGGCCTCGTGGGACATGGCGGCCTCCTCGACCCTGGCCCTTCCACGGCGGAAGGGGGCGGTGGACGCACCTGCGGAACGCCGCCGGCGCGCGGGCCGGGCGGTCCGGCTCCTGCGAGCCCACGATCACCGTCCTGGCTGGTCACTGGCGCGCCCGGGCGCGGACCGTCCGGTTGACGAAGATTCACCCCGCCGGGGAGGGAGTGCAGGATGGGGGTATGGATCTCCGCATTTTCACCGAGCCCCAGCAGGGCGCGAGCTACGACACCCTCCTGACCGTCGCCAAGGCCACCGAGGACCTGGGGTTCGACGCGTTCTTCCGGTCCGACCACTACGTGCCGATGGGATCCGCCGACGGCCTGCCCGGCCCTACCGACGCCTGGATCACCCTCGCGGGCCTGGCCCGGGAGACCGAGCGGATCCGCCTCGGCACGCTGATGACGGCAGGAACCTTCCGGCTGCCCGGAGTCCTCGCCATCCAGGTGGCCCAGGTCGACCAGATGTCCGGCGGCCGCATCGAACTCGGTCTCGGCGCGGGATGGTTCGAAGAGGAGCACAAGGCGTACGGAATCCCCTTCCCGGCGGACCGGATGTCCCGGCTGGAGGAACAGCTGGCCA
Organism: Streptomyces sp. NPDC054840; assembly: GCF_053611065.1. Lineage (NCBI taxonomy): Bacteria > Bacillati > Actinomycetota > Actinomycetes > Kitasatosporales > Streptomycetaceae > Streptomyces > Streptomyces sp. NPDC054840. Next base: position 630 of record NZ_JBSGZP010000517.1, on the reverse strand, counting down.
TCGTCACCGGCCTGTGGGCCACCGAGGCCGGCGCCACCTTCGACTACGCGGGCAAGCACTACCAGGTGGAGAACTCGCCGGCGCTCCCCAAGCCCGCCCAGGCCAGGGTTCCCGTCCTCGTCGGCGGCCACGGAGCCAAGCGCACCCCGCGGCTCGCCGCCCGGTACGCGGACGAGTTCAACATGCCGTTCGCGTCGATCGCCGACAGCGAGCGGCAGTTCGCCCGGGTCCGGGAGGCGGCCGAGGAGGCCGGGCGGGGGCCCGACGACCTCCGCTACTCCAACGCCCTCGTCGTGTGCGTGGGCAAGGACGATGCCGAGGTGGCCCGCCGGGCCGCCGCCATCGGCCGGGACGTCGACGAGCTCAAGGCCAACGGTCTGGCCGGTTCCCCGGCCGAGGTCGTGGAGAAGATCGGTGCCTACGGCGCCGCCGGTGCCTCCCGCGTCTACCTCCAGCTCCTCGACCTCCACGACCTGGACCACCTGGAGCTGATCTCCGCCCAGGTGCTCTCCCAGGTCCGATAGGAACGGGGAAGCCGTGCCACGCGCGTCCGGCCCGCTCGCCGAAGCCCTGGCCCGCGGGGCCGTACTCCTGGACGGCGGGCTCAGCAACCAGCTCGCCGCCCAGGGC
>NZ_JBSGZP010000516.1:0-5385 GCF_053611065.1 Streptomyces sp. NPDC054840 | reverse complement strand
GAGGGTGAGTACAAAGGAAGCGTCCGTTCCTTGAGAACTCAACAGCGTGCCAAAAATCAACGCCAGAAGTTGATACCCCGTCCACTTCGGTGGATGAGGTTCCTTTGAAAAAGACCTGTCGGGCCTTCGGGCACCGGCAGGCGACAACACAGCGAGGACGTTGTGGCGCGTCGGTCTTATTCCGACCTGACGTGCCCGCTCTAAGTGATGTGTGCACCCGATCACGGGTAAACATTCATGGAGAGTTTGATCCTGGCTCAGGACGAACGCTGGCGGCGTGCTTAACACATGCAAGTCGAACGATGAAGCCCTTCGGGGTGGATTAGTGGCGAACGGGTGAGTAACACGTGGGCAATCTGCCCTTCACTCTGGGACAAGCCCTGGAAACGGGGTCTAATACCGGATACCACTCCTGCCTGCATGGGCGGGGGTTGAAAGCTCCGGCGGTGAAGGATGAGCCCGCGGCCTATCAGCTTGTTGGTGGGGTAATGGCCCACCAAGGCGACGACGGGTAGCCGGCCTGAGAGGGCGACCGGCCACACTGGGACTGAGACACGGCCCAGACTCCTACGGGAGGCAGCAGTGGGGAATATTGCACAATGGGCGAAAGCCTGATGCAGCGACGCCGCGTGAGGGATGACGGCCTTCGGGTTGTAAACCTCTTTCAGCAGGGAAGAAGCGAAAGTGACGGTACCTGCAGAAGAAGCGCCGGCTAACTACGTGCCAGCAGCCGCGGTAATACGTAGGGCGCAAGCGTTGTCCGGAATTATTGGGCGTAAAGAGCTCGTAGGCGGCTTGTCACGTCGGATGTGAAAGCCCGAGGCTTAACCTCGGGTCTGCATTCGATACGGGCTAGCTAGAGTGTGGTAGGGGAGATCGGAATTCCTGGTGTAGCGGTGAAATGCGCAGATATCAGGAGGAACACCGGTGGCGAAGGCGGATCTCTGGGCCATTACTGACGCTGAGGAGCGAAAGCGTGGGGAGCGAACAGGATTAGATACCCTGGTAGTCCACGCCGTAAACGTTGGGAACTAGGTGTTGGCGACATTCCACGTCGTCGGTGCCGCAGCTAACGCATTAAGTTCCCCGCCTGGGGAGTACGGCCGCAAGGCTAAAACTCAAAGGAATTGACGGGGGCCCGCACAAGCAGCGGAGCATGTGGCTTAATTCGACGCAACGCGAAGAACCTTACCAAGGCTTGACATATACCGGAAAGCATTAGAGATAGTGCCCCCCTTGTGGTCGGTATACAGGTGGTGCATGGCTGTCGTCAGCTCGTGTCGTGAGATGTTGGGTTAAGTCCCGCAACGAGCGCAACCCTTGTCCTGTGTTGCCAGCATGCCCTTCGGGGTGATGGGGACTCACAGGAGACCGCCGGGGTCAACTCGGAGGAAGGTGGGGACGACGTCAAGTCATCATGCCCCTTATGTCTTGGGCTGCACACGTGCTACAATGGCCGGTACAATGAGCTGCGATACCGCAAGGTGGAGCGAATCTCAAAAAGCCGGTCTCAGTTCGGATTGGGGTCTGCAACTCGACCCCATGAAGTCGGAGTTGCTAGTAATCGCAGATCAGCATTGCTGCGGTGAATACGTTCCCGGGCCTTGTACACACCGCCCGTCACGTCACGAAAGTCGGTAACACCCGAAGCCGGTGGCCCAACCCGTAAGGGAGGGAGCTGTCGAAGGTGGGACTGGCGATTGGGACGAAGTCGTAACAAGGTAGCCGTACCGGAAGGTGCGGCTGGATCACCTCCTTTCTAAGGAGCACAGTACCGATTGCAGACAAACGTTCTGCACGGTCAGCTCATGGGTGGAACGTTGATTAGTTGGCACGGTTTCCGAAACTCTCTGTAAGTACTGCCTCGGCGTGGAAAACAGTGAAGTGGAGGGGATCGTGCCTGGCACGTTGTTGGGTCCTGAAGGTACGGCCGTGAGGTCATGTCTTCAGTGCCGGCCCCAGTGAACTTGTTCTCTTCGAGAGCAGGGTGATGGGTGGCTGGTCGTTGTTTGAGAACTACACAGTGGACGCGAGCATCTGTGGCCAAGTTTTTAAGGGCGCACGGTGGATGCCTTGGCACCAGGAACCGATGAAGGACGTGAGAGGCCGCGATAGGCCCCGGGGAGCTGCCAACTGAGCTTTGATCCGGGGGTGTCCGAATGGGGAAACCCGGCAGTCGTCATGGGCTGTCACCCACTGCTGAACACATAGGCAGTGTGGAGGGAACGAGGGGAAGTGAAACATCTCAGTACCCTCAGGAAGAGAAAACAACCGTGATTCCGGGAGTAGTGGCGAGCGAAACCGGATGAGGCCAAACCGTATGCGTGTGATACCCGGCAGGGGTTGCGCATGCGGGGTTGTGGGAATTCTTTTGACCGGTCTGCCGGCCGGTCGGCGAGTCAGAAACCGTTGATGTAGTCGAAGGACATGCGAAAGGTCCGGCGTAGAGGGTAAGACCCCCGTAGACGAAACATCAGCGGCTTGCTTAAGAATCTCCCAAGTAGCACGGGGCCCGAGAAATCCCGTGTGAATCTGGCGGGACCACCCGCTAAGCCTAAATATTCCCTGGTGACCGATAGCGGATAGTACCGTGAGGGAATGGTGAAAAGTACCGCGGGAGCGGAGTGAAATAGTACCTGAAACCGTGTGCCTACAAGCCGTGGGAGCGTCGCTGTATGTGCTTGCACATACAGTCGTGACTGCGTGCCTTTTGAAGAATGAGCCTGCGAGTTAGCGGTGTGTAGCGAGGTTAACCCGTGTGGGGAAGCCGTAGCGAAAGCGAGTCCGAACAGGGCGATTGAGTTGCACGCTCTAGACCCGAAGCGGAGTGATCTAGCCATGGGCAGGTTGAAGCGGAGGTAAGACTTCGTGGAGGACCGAACCCACCAGGGTTGAAAACCTGGGGGATGACCTGTGGTTAGGGGTGAAAGGCCAATCAAACTCCGTGATAGCTGGTTCTCCCCGAAATGCATTTAGGTGCAGCGTCGTGTGTTTCTTGCCGGAGGTAGAGCACTGGATAGGCGATGGGCCCTACCGGGTTACTGACCTTAGCCAAACTCCGAATGCCGGTAAGTGAGAGCACGGCAGTGAGACTGTGGGGGATAAGCTCCATGGTCGAGAGGGAAACAGCCCAGAGCATCGACTAAGGCCCCCAAGCGTACGCTAAGTGGGAAAGGATGTGGAGTCGCAGAGACAACCAGGAGGTTGGCTTAGAAGCAGCCACCCTTGAAAGAGTGCGTAATAGCTCACTGGTCAAGTGATTCCGCGCCGACAATGTAGCGGGGCTCAAGCGTACCGCCGAAGTCGTGTCATTGCAGCAATAGGGCCAACGCCCGCTGTGATGGGTAGGGGAGCGTCGTGTGCCGGGTGAAGCAGCAGCGGAAGCTAGTTGTGGACGGTTCACGAGTGAGAATGCAGGCATGAGTAGCGATACACACGTGAGAAACGTGTGCGCCGATTGACTAAGGGTTCCTGGGTCAAGCTGATCTGCCCAGGGTAAGTCGGGACCTAAGGCGAGGCCGACAGGCGTAGTCGATGGACAACCGGTTGATATTCCGGTACCCGCTTTGAAACGCCCAATATCGAATCAGGCGATGCTAAGTCCGTGAAGCCGTTCCGGACCCTTCGGGGAAAGGAAAGTGGTGGAGCCGACGAACCAGACTTGTAGTAGGTAAGCGATGGGGTGACGCAGGAAGGTAGTCCAGCCCGGGCGGTGGTAGTCCCGGGGTAAGGGTGTAGGCCGAGGGGTAGGCAAATCCGTCCCTCATTAAGGCTGAGACCTGATGCCGAGCCGATTGTGGTGAAGTGGATGATCCTATGCTGTCGAGAAAAGCCTCTAGCGAGTTTCATGGCGGCCCGTACCCTAAACCGACTCAGGTGGTCAGGTAGAGAATACCGAGGCGTTCGGGTGAACTATGGTTAAGGAACTCGGCAAAATGCCCCCGTAACTTCGGGAGAAGGGGGGCCATCACTGGTGATCCGATTTACTCGGTGAGCTGGGGGTGGCCGCAGAGACCAGCGAGAAGCGACTGTTTACTAAAAACACAGGTCCGTGCGAAGCCGTAAGGCGATGTATACGGACTGACGCCTGCCCGGTGCTGGAACGTTAAGGGGACCGGTTAGTGACCTTTCGGGGTTGCGAAGCTGAGAACTTAAGCGCCAGTAAACGGCGGTGGTAACTATAACCATCCTAAGGTAGCGAAATTCCTTGTCGGGTAAGTTCCGACCTGCACGAATGGCGTAACGACTTCTCGACTGTCTCAACCATAGGCCCGGTGAAATTGCACTACGAGTAAAGATGCTCGTTTCGCGCAGCAGGACGGAAAGACCCCGGGACCTTTACTACAGTTTGATATTGGTGTTCGGTTCGGCTTGTGTAGGATAGGTGGGAGACTTTGAAGCAGCCACGCCAGTGGTTGTGGAGTCGCCGTTGAAATACCACTCTGGTCGTGCTGGATGTCTAACCTCGGTCCGTGATCCGGATCAGGGACAGTGTCTGATGGGTAGTTTAACTGGGGCGGTTGCCTCCCAAAGGGTAACGGAGGCGCCCAAAGGTTCCCTCAGCCTGGTTGGCAATCAGGTGTTGAGTGTAAGTGCACAAGGGAGCTTGACTGTGAGACCGACGGGTCGAGCAGGGACGAAAGTCGGGACTAGTGATCCGGCGGTGGCTTGTGGAAGCGCCGTCGCTCAACGGATAAAAGGTACCCCGGGGATAACAGGCTGATCTTCCCCAAGAGTCCATATCGACGGGATGGTTTGGCACCTCGATGTCGGCTCGTCGCATCCTGGGGCTGGAGTCGGTCCCAAGGGTTGGGCTGTTCGCCCATTAAAGCGGTACGCGAGCTGGGTTTAGAACGTCGTGAGACAGTTCGGTCCCTATCCGCTGTGCGCGTAGGAATATTGAGAAGGGCTGTCCCTAGTACGAGAGGACCGGGACGGACGAACCTCTGGTGTGCCAGTTGTCCTGCCAAGGGCATGGCTGGTTGGCTACGTTCGGGAGGGATAACCGCTGAAAGCATCTAAGCGGGAAGCCTGCTTCAAGATGAGTATTCCCACCTCCTTGAGAGGGTAAGGCTCCCAGTAGACGACTGGGTTGATAGGCCAGATGTGGAAGCCCGGTAACGGGTGAAGCTGACTGGTACTAATAGGCCGAGGGCTTGTCCTCAGTTGCTCGCGTCCACTGTGTTAGTTCTGAAATAACGAACAGCTGTGTCCATGCCAGCGTTCAAATTTCATAGTGTTTCGGTGGTCATAGCGTTAGGGAAACGCCCGGTTACATTCCGAACCCGGAAGCTAAGCCTTTCAGCGCCGATGGTACTGCAGGGGGGACCCTGTGGGAGAGTAGGACGCCGCCGAACAATCATTGCGGAAGCCCCGCACCAGCCC
>NZ_JBSGZP010000515.1:0-5404 GCF_053611065.1 Streptomyces sp. NPDC054840 | reverse complement strand
GCCGGCCCCCCCCCCGGGGGGGGGGGGGGGCCCCCCCCAGTCCTGGTGGTGCGGCCGCCCCACCACGGCCGGCCGCACCCACCGGCTCCCACCATGGGCACCGGCACCCGCACCGCACCCGCACCCGCGGCCGGCCGAGCGGCTTGACCCGGCGCGTCCACTGCTCCGCGGGCCGGTAGCCCACTGCGTCCCGCACCCGGTGCGCCCGCTCGTTGCGGTCGCGCACGATCGCGTCCTCGCACCGCCCGCCGAGTGCCACGAACCGCTCCCCGGCGGCGACGGCAGCACGGCCCCGATGCCCTCCCTCCGCGGCCCTGGACAAGACGCTCGCCCCCGGCGCGATCGTCACTGATACTCGTTCCCTCCGCGGCGGCCTTCCAGAAAGCCAGGACTGCGCCCGACCCGGCGGCCGACGCGGGGCCGAGAGGAAGCTCGGTCATGGCCGGATCCGGTCATCCGGCCGCGCTCCGCCAAAAGAATGATCCGTTCCCTTTGCCCGTCCTTTACCATGTGGTGAAAGGTCCCTCTTGAGTGAAAGGTGTGAGAGTCCGCCCATGGGCGAGCCTCCCAGTCCCCGACACAGCCGTTCGCGACACCGCGCGATCCCCCGCCTCCTGGCCGATCATGGGACGGAGGTGATCGACCGATGACCGAGGTGCTCCTCCTCGTCGTGGCACTGGTGCTCTGTCTCGTCTGCGGAGTCTTCGTCGCCGCCGAGTTCTCCCTGACGACCGTCGAACGCAGCGAGCTCGATGGAGCCGTCGAGCGCGGCGAGCGCGGCGCGGACAGCGCCCTGGCCGCGGTCCGCACCCTGACGTTCCAGCTCTCCGGCGCCCAGCTCGGCATCACCGTCACCGGCCTGGTCATCGGCATGATCTCCAAGCCGTCGATCTCCACCCTGCTCCAGGGCCCCTTCGAGGCCATGGGCCTCTCGTCGGGCACCGCCTCGTCCACCGCCCTGGTCCTCGGCACCGTGATCTCGACCGTCGTCCTGATGGTCGTCGGCGAGCTGGTGCCCAAGAACTGGGCGATCTCCTCCCCGCTCGCGATCGCCAAGCGGGTGGCGACCACGCAACGGGTCTTCAGCCGGGCGTTCAAGCCCCTGATCAGCCACCTCAACACCACCGCGAACCACATGGTGCGCCGCTTCGGCCTGGAGCCGGCCGAGGAGCTGGCCTCCGCGCGCACCCCGCAGGAGCTGGTCGCCCTCGCGCGCCACTCGGCGAAGGCGGGAGCGCTGGAGAAGGACACGGCCGAGCTGTTCGTCCGCACCCTGAACCTCGCCGACCTGACCGCGGAGAACGTGATGACCCCGCGTGTCCAGGTCACCGCACTCGACGTGCAGACCACGGCCGAGGACGTGGCGAACGCGACGCTGGCCACCGGCCTGTCCCGCTTCCCGGTGTACCGGGGCAGCCTCGACACCGTCGTCGGCACCGTCCACGTCAAGGACGTCCTGGCCCTGCCGGCCGCGGAGCGCCGCCGCCGTCCCGTGTCGCAGCTGCTGCGCGAGCCCCTCTTCGTACCGGAGTCGCTGACCGTGGACCGGCTGCTGGACCGGCTGTCCGGCAAGCAGACGATGGCCGTGGTCATCGACGAGTACGGCGGCACGGCCGGCGTGGCGACGCTGGAGGACATCGTCGAGGAGGTCGTGGGCGAGGTCCGCGACGAGCACGACCCGCACGAGACCCCTGATCTGGCCCCGGCCGGTACGGACGAGTCCGGGCACCTGCTCTACTCCGCCGACGGAGCGGCGCGCACCGACCAGCTCCGGCTGATCGGACTGCGCGTGCCGGACGGTCCGTACGAGACCCTGGCCGGACTGATAGCGACCGAGCTGGGCCGGATCCCGGCGGTCGGCGACCGGATGGAACTGGACGGCTGGCGCCTGGACGTGGTGGACGCCGTCGGTCGTCGGGCCTCGCGCGTGCTGCTGCACGCCCCGGCCGGACCCACCGAGGGAACGGAGGAGGCCCGATGACCGTCATCCAGTTGCTCATCGGCCTGGCGACCCTGGTCGTCAACGCCTTCTTCGTCGGCGCGGAGTTCGCGCTGATCTCGGTCCGGCGCAGCCAGATCGAACCGTACGCCGAGCAGGGCGACCGGCGCGGACGCGCCGTCCTGTGGGGCCTGGAGCACGTGTCGGCACTGATGGCGGCGGCCCAGCTGGGCATCACGCTGTGCACGCTGGTGCTGGGTGTGGTGGCCGAGCCGGCCATCGCGCACCTGCTCACCCCGCTGTTCGACCTGGTCGGGGTACCCGCGGGCGTGACCCACGCGATCTCCTTCGTCGTGGCGCTGGCGCTGGCGACGTACCTGCACATGCTCTTCGGCGAGATGGTGCCGAAGAACGTGGCGCTGGCCGAGCCCGTGCGCACCGCGCTGCTGCTGGGGCCGCCGCTGGTGACCCTCACGCGGGCGCTGCGGCCGGTGATCTTCGCGATCAACGCCTTCGCCAACGCCCTGCTGCGCCTGCTGCGGGTAGAGGTGAAGGACGAGGTCGGCGCGACCTTCACGGACGACGAGCTGGCCCGGATGGTCAAGGACTCCAGTGACGCGGGGCTCCTCGACGACCGGGCGAGCGAGCGTCTGCACGACGCCCTGGAACTGGGTCGGCGACCGGTGACCGACGTGGTGCTGCCTGCGGACCGGGTGGTCACGGCCCGCGAGGGCATCACCCCCGGCGGGCTGGAGCTGCTGTCGGCCGACTCCGGGTACTCCCGGTTCCCGGTGATCGACGCGCAGCACAAGATCCTGGGCTACCTGCATGTGAAGGACGCCCTGGACGTGGACGACGTGGACCGGGACGATCCCTTCCCGGTGTCGGCGCTTCGGCCGATCGCCCAGGTGCGGGCGGAGACCCCGCTGGACGACGCGCTGACCGCGATGCGGCGCAGCCGTACGCACCTGGCGGCGGTGCTCGGGACGGACGGCGCCATGACGGGCCTGGTGACGATGGAGGACGTGCTGCGGGAGCTGTTCGGCAGGCCCGCGGCCCCGTGATCGTCAGAGACGTGCGATCCCTGGCCGTGCGCGGCCGGGGTACCGCGCGGTAACATCACTCCGCCATGGAGATGAATGCCTCTTACACCAGTTTCGTCGCGATCGGTGACTCCTTCACCGAGGGCATGTCCGACCTGCTTCCGGACGGCTCCTACCGCGGATGGGCCGATCTGCTGGCCGCCCGCCTCGCCGACCGGGAGCCGGGCTTCCGCTACGCGAACCTCGCGGTTCGCGGCAAACTGATCGGCCAGATCGCCGAGGACCAGGCTCCGGTGGCGGCGGCGATGGGCGCCGACGTGGTGACCCTGGTGGGCGGGCTCAACGACGCCCTGCGCCCCAAGGTGGACATGGGCCGTGTCCGCGACCACCTGGAGTCGGCGGTGGAGCTCCTCGCCCCCTCCTGCAAGCGCCTCGTCCTGATGCGCTCCCCGGGCCGCAACGGGCCGGTGATGGAACGCTTCCGCCCACGCATGGAGGAGCTCTTCGCCACCATCGAGGATCTCGGTGCCCAGCACGGCGCCGTGGTGGTCGACCTCTACGGGGCCTCCGTGCTCGCGGACCCCCGGATGTGGGACGTCGACCGGCTGCACCTGACCGCCGAGGGCCACCGCCGGGTGGCGGAGGCCGTGTGGCAGGCACTGGGCCTGCCCGCCGAACTGGACTGGCGCACCGAACTGCCGGCCGAGGCTCCCCCCGGCTGGAGCGTGCGCCGGGCCCAGGACCTGAGCTTCGCCCGCCGGCACCTGCTCCCCTGGATCGGCCGCCGCCTGACCGGCCGCTCCTCCGGGGACGGCCGCCCGGCCAAGCGCCCCGAGCTGCGGCCGTACGGAGACACCGCCTCGTAGCAAGGCACAATCCCGAGTGGTGGCCCTACCTGCGTAAACACACAGCCCTGGCCCAAGTAGAATCCCTCCACGTGACTGCCAAGCCCCGCATCCCCAATGTCCTGGCCGGCCGCTACGCCTCCGCGGAGCTCGCCGTCCTGTGGTCCCCCGAGTACAAGGTGACGCTGGAGCGGCGGCTGTGGCTCGCCGTACTGCGCGCCCAGAAGGACCTCGGTATCGAGGTCCCGGACGAGGCCCTCGCCGACTACGAGCGCGTCCTCGAATCCGTCGACCTCGCCTCCATCGCCGAGCGCGAGAAGGTCACCCGGCACGACGTGAAGGCCCGGATCGAGGAGTTCAACGCCCTCGCCGGTCACGAGCACGTCCACAAGGGCATGACCTCCCGCGACCTGACCGAGAACGTCGAGCAGCTCCAGATCCGGCTGTCGCTGGAGCTCGCCCGGGACCGCACGGTCGCCGTCCTCGCCCGCCTCGGCAAGCTGGCCGGCGAGCACGCCGAGCTGGTCATGGCCGGTCGCTCCCACAACGTGGCCGCACAGGCCACCACCCTGGGCAAGCGCTTCGCCACCGCGGCCGACGAGCTGCTGGTGGCCTACGCCCGCCTGGAGGACCTGCTGGGCCGCTACCCGCTGCGCGGCATCAAGGGCCCCGTCGGCACCGCCCAGGACATGCTCGACCTGCTCGGCGGCGACGCCGCCAAGCTCGCCGACCTGGAGCAGCGGATCGCCGCCCACCTCGGCTTCGCCGAGGCCTTCACCTCGGTGGGCCAGGTATACCCGCGCTCGCTCGACTACGACGTGGTCACCGCGCTGGTGCAGCTGGCCGCCGCCCCGTCGTCGATCGCCAAGACGATCCGTCTGATGGCCGGCCACGAGCTCGTGACCGAGGGCTTCAAGCCCGGCCAGGTCGGCTCCTCCGCGATGCCGCACAAGATGAACACCCGCTCCTGCGAGCGTGTGAACGGCCTGATGGTCATCCTGCGCGGCTACGCCTCGATGACCGGCGAGCTGGCCGGCGACCAGTGGAACGAGGGCGATGTCTCCTGCTCCGTGGTCCGCCGCGTGGCCCTCCCGGACGCCTTCTTCGCCTTCGACGGCCTGCTGGAGACCTTCCTGACGGTCCTCGACGAGTTCGGCGCCTTCCCGGCCGTCGTCGCCCGCGAGCTGGACCGCTACCTTCCCTTCCTCGCGACCACCAAGGTCCTGATGGGCGCGGTGCGGGCCGGCGTGGGCCGCGAGGCCGCCCACGAGGTCATCAAGGAGCACGCGGTGGCCTCCGCGCTCGCCATGCGCGAGCAGGGCGCCGAGCGCAACGAGCTGCTCGACAAGCTGGCCGCCGACGAGCGGATGCCGCTGGACCGGGCCCAGCTCGACGCCCTGATGGCCGACAAGCTGTCCTTCACGGGTGCCGCGGGCGACCAGGTCGCAGCGGTGGTGTCCCGTATCGAGGCGATCGCCAAGCAGCACCCGGAGGCCGCCGGATACGCGCCGGGGTCGATCCTCTGACCCCCGACGAGCTGAACGCCGCCCGCGACCGCGTCCTCCCGGACGTGGTCG
>NZ_JBSGZP010000514.1:0-5415 GCF_053611065.1 Streptomyces sp. NPDC054840 | reverse complement strand
GCTTTGTCGGCGTGGAGGCGTTGGGGTTTGAAGTGGCGGCCGCGGTGGGGGTCGTGTCTCGTTTGGTGACCGAGCACCATCGGCTTCAAGGCCTGACCGTCGTGGGTTTCGGCGGCCGAGCCGCCGACAACGAGGGGCAGGCCGTTCGCGTCCGGCAGGACGTGCATTTGGGAACCTGGCTTGCCCCGGTCCACGGGGCTCGGACCTGTGAGTTCGCCCCCCCCCTTTTTGGCCCGCACGTGTACGGAGTCGAGGACGACGCGGGAGAGGTCGAGGAGGCCGGGGTAGCGACGGTGGAGTCGGCGGCAGCCGGCGAGCCAGGCCATGGTGCGTTCGATGGTCCAGCGGTGGCGGCACAGTCGCTGCGAGGACTCGATGCCCTTGCGGGCGATGCGGTGCTTGATGCCGCGTCCGCGTAACCATCGTCACAGGTGGGCATAGTCGTAGCCCTTGTCCGCGTGGAGCTTGGCAGGCTTGCGCCGTCGACGGCCGCGGCGGGAGCGGACGGGCGGTATCCCGCGGACCAGGGGCTCGAGTGCCTGGCTGTCGTGCAGGTTCGCGCCCGAGATTCCGACGAACAGGGGCAGACCCGTCCGCTCGGTGATCAAGTGGATCGCCTTCACCTCACCACATGGACACGGTCTTATCCAGTTCGTCGAGGCTTGTGCCGACCTGACGACGGGCACTCCATCCGGACTTGGCACCGTTGGGGAGGCGGCGTCTCTGCGCCCTTCAAGCCGCCCCTATGTGAACAGGCGAGGCGTCTGCAGCAACAACTCGTCCTCGGCGGGAAACCGGTCGAAGCCGCCTCCCTCCCAGGCCACGATCACCGACGGCTCGCCCATCGAGTCCGTCTCCATTCTGAGGGCTTGTACCCTGCGCCACTGGCCTTCGTAGCCGATCACGTCACCGCGCCTGACGAGGGCGGCCACTTTCGTCGGCACGCTCACGGGTTCCCCCTACGGTGCATGCTCCCCGGCATACCTGCATGCGCGTCCGCCGGGCGCCGCCGGCCCACCTATGACAACGACCCACGGCTCACATCGGATTGTCCGCGCTGTCACGATGCAAGCTTCCGCCCCGCGACAGCCCCCGAGCAGCCTGCGCCACCGTCGCGAAAACCAGAGGCCTCGCGTTCCTGGCGTTTGCGACACCAATTCCCGGGCCTCCGGCACTCAAGTGACCACGCCAGCGGCATTTTCCATTGCCTGTTCAGGCGGTGCGCGAGCAGCACCAGGCGACCCCCGCCGGCGAGGCGGAGTCGACGAGTTCCACCACGACACCGCGGACGGCATGTCTGAAGCGGGTGCCGAGCTACTGCGGCCCGGTCGCAGATGCCGATCTCGCTGTGGATGGAGATGACCAGCACCCCTTGGTCAAAGGCGTGAGTAAGCATGGCGCTCCTTGTCAGCAGCGAAAAGTGGCAGTCACCCACTCCATCCGTTACCTTCCCTGCCCTGCCTGGCGCCATGCCCGCGCGCCGTCGCACTGACGCAACACTCTTCCCTTGAGCACGTGCCGGAGGGGAACGCACCCAAGACATCGGCACCGGCCCGACCCCGGGCGCCGCTCCGGCAGCCCAAAGCGCGTCGCCCGGTAGCGATGACGACTCCATGGGCTGCGGAGCTTCGACGGGTACCCGCACCGGTGGGTCTCAGTGGGGGCGAGTTCGGTGAAGATCGGCTCCAGGCTGGGGCGTGGAACCGCGTGGCTGGGCGCCGATGATGGGGATGAGTCGCATCGTCATCCTGGTCACACCGGGTTCAACGCCCCCACGCACGGCAAGTTACTCCCCGTGAGGGCGATCCACGTAAAGCGGTCTCATTTTGACTTCATCCCACAGTCGGTCCATCGGGAAGCCGGGAGGAACTGGCCGCCACCGGCGTCGACCTCTTCTACCTCCCGCTCCGCCAGCCCCGAAGTGAACGAATCGATCGACCCTGCCTGCCCGGCACCGCCGAATGAACAGTTACACCACACCAAAGTGCGATCGAGCAGCGGGCGCGGGTGTCCACCGGGCGGAAGAATCGTTTTGAGGGTCGTGACCGCTGATCAGCGAAACCCCTTGGCTCACATTCCGGGGCAGAGCCAGCACGTGCCTCATGCCCCCAATCTCATGTCCCACCCGGACGCTGCCCGGACTCGTCCGGCGCATGCCCGCCGCAACGGCACCGAAGACATCACAGATCCGTCCGCACCCCTGTACGCTCAGCTTGCGACGGAATGGACCGCCCGCGGCGCCGCAGTCCCTGGCATGCCCGATCCTCTCTGGGAGCGCCTGATCTCCGCAGAGCACTTCGAGCAGGAAATCGAATCCACTCTGCGGCGGCTCCACCTCGCCGGGGACCCCGACATCCCCCCTGCGTCGGCCGAACGCGGCCGACGACTGTGAACAACTCATTGCTGGTTCGCCCAGCCCGCTCAAGCGCGCTCTGCACCAAACTCTTCAGCGGGCGGCATCTTGGCTGAGCTTTTCCCCTCCTGATCGCCAGGTGATCTAGGGGTGTGAACGGTGCCCGATCCGGTTGGTGCTGCATCGGGCCTTGCGGAAGATCCGCCACTGCTGAGGCGGGGCGAAGCCCCGTTCGACCGCTGCTCGCAGGTGTGCGTGTTCCCTGTTGAACTGCTTGTACTGATTCGACAGTTCTCGTCGTTGTAGAGGTGCGGGCGGTGGCGTGCGATGTCCGCCTTGGTACTTGTCGGCCAAGACGAGGATCTGCCAGGTCAGGTCCGCTTGGACGAGGCCGTGGGCACGGGCCACGGGCAGGTCATGGGGGCGGCCGGGCAGCGCCCGGGACAATCACAGCGGTGTGCCGTTCGGGGTACCGATGACTTGCAGATAATGCCGTGCCGCTTGTGTTGCGAGTAGTACGTCTCGTCGGCGCCGACACGGTCCGCGCCGCGACGACGAAGGCGTACGAGATCCTCGACGGCACCCTGCTGGCGATCGACCAGATCGTCGCCGACCGGCCCTTGTACAGCGGGAAGTACAAGCAGCAGGGAATGAATGCCCAAGTCCTCACTGATCCGTTCGGCCGCTGCTGAGCCTCATCCGTGCTCCCCGGCGCCGTGCACGAAATCAGTACCGCCCGTACCCACGGGGTCAGCGAAGCCCTGTTCCCAGCCGACTTGACCTGCTCGTGCTGTGACCGGGAATGTTCTCCGAGTTGCTCGTTGTGCTGGTTGCAACTGAGTGCTCCAAGCAGCGTGGGGAGGCGGCATGGCGAAACCGGTCCGGGTTCGCGGGCTGACCGAGCAGGAGGGCCAGAGACTCCAGCACATCGTCCGGCGGGGCGGCAGGAGTTCGGTGCGGTTTCGGCGGGCGATGATGCTCCTGGCTTCGGCTGGCGGGCACGGTCCCCGTCAAAGCCCGTCTGGTCCAGGCTGACGAGGACACCGTCGCGACATGATCCACAAGTTCATCGAGATGGGGCTCGCCTGCCTGAACCCTCGCTGGGCGGGAGGCCCGTCCCCGCCTTCTCGATCGTGACGACGAGGACTTCGTCGTCCAAGCGGCCACCACCCGCCCGACCGTTCTGGGCAGGCCCTTCCCCGCTGGTCATCCGGAAGCTCGCCGACCACCTGCGGCACAACCGTGGGTCTGTCAATCGAACGGTGTATCCGGGGTGGCTGGGGTTACTGACGGACTGCGGCGAGCCGGCCGTCGAAGGTGATGTCGAAGGCGTTGAGGGCGGTCTAACTCACGCCCTTGCACAGCACGTAAACAATGCCCCGCAGGGCAGCGCGGTCATCCGCCGGCAACCGACCCGGGTACCGGTGACGCCTCGGCGGGCGAGGAGGGAGCAGTAACTTCATTTTGAAACGATCAGTTAGAACCGATCGCAGCCGCTTGACCTGCCACGTTCGCTCTAGTTTCGTGTCAGACCCGGTGGAACGCCACTCCTTCGGGCAAGGGAGCCCGCGGTCCGGGACGCTCGACGGGGTGAGAAATTCAGTCCGTACACCAACGGGGCTCCCGGACGGTGAAGTTGAAGGGCGGACCCTTCACTCGACCGTCGGGGAGCCGTTTCCGTTCGGCGCTGCCCGCGTACACCCGGCCGTCAGCTGATCGGCCCGCTGCGAAGACTCAGCCGTTGCCGGGGACCGGGGTGTGTGCGGCGGGGTGACTGGTGGTGGCCGTCCCGCCGGCTGTGTCAGCCGAAGCAGCCGGGTACCGGGGAGGCGCTGGGGGTGCAGTTGGTGGGGTCGTTGTCGACGATGTTGACGTCGCCGTAGGTGAGGACGGTCGAGCCGGTGTTGTTGTAGCCGCCGGGGGCTTCGTCGGAGTAGTTCTCGGTCACGTCGACATCCGTGAGGATGGTGGTGTAACTGGAGTCGTTGTAGATTCCGCCGGCGGTGTAGCCGTCTCCCGGGGCGCGGTTGCGGGTGATCTCGCTGCGGCGGATGGAGACGTCGTCGCCGATGTAGATGCCACCGCCGTGGCCATCGGTGGCGACGTTCTCGCGGATCTTGGAGTCCTCGACCACTGACGGGTAGTAGAGGTACAGGCCGCCGCCGGAGTCGGCGGTGTTGTACTCGACAACGCTCTTGCTCAGGTAGAACGACTCACCGCCGACGTAGACGGCGCCGCCCTCGTACGTTGCCCAGTTGTACTTGAGGACGCTCTTGTCGATCTCCGTGATGCCGTAGTCGTGGTAGACGCCTCCACCGTAGTAGGCGGTGTTGCGGCTGATCTCGCTCTTGCTGACGGAGGTGCTTCCGTAGTAGTTGTAGAGGGCGCCGTAGCCGTCGTCAGAGTCGGCGGCGTTGTTGGTGATCTTCGACGCGGTGATGGTCACCTTGCCCTCGTCGTTGTAGAGGGCGCTGCCGTCCTCGGCGTTGTTGTTGCTGAGGGTGCTGCGATGGATGTTGGTGACACCCTCGTTGTAGATCGCACCACCATCGTAGTCTTGGCTGTCTGTGGAGTTGGTGTCGAGGGTGACGCAGTCCAGGTCGAGCCGGCCCGCTGCGTTGACGTAGATCCCGCCGCCGTCGCCGTCCTCTTCTGCGTCCGACCTGCCGTGGGAGATCGTGAGGTCGCGCAGTTTGAGGTCGCCGCCGTTTTCGACCTCGAAGATACGGAAGGGGTCGGCGGCGGCAGCGCGGGTGATGGTGGAGCCGTTGCCGTAGATTGTCACGGGCTGGAAGATCTGGGGCAGCCCGTTACCATCCTGCTCGGTCGTCAGGATGTAGGTGCAATTCTCCGCCAGACTCAGGGCCCCCCCGCCCTGCTCGTTCGCATTCGTGATCGCGGCGATCAGCTCATTGGGGTCGCACCCCACCCGCTTGCCCCGCTCCTCGTTCCCGTCGTGATCATGCTTCCCCTGATGGCCGGCACCGTTCGCCTCCTTGTCGGCGTACTCCTTGCCGGCGTTCTCCTTGCCGGCGTTCTCCTTGCCGGCGTTCTCCTTGCCG
>NZ_JBSGZP010000513.1:0-5418 GCF_053611065.1 Streptomyces sp. NPDC054840 | reverse complement strand
GTGACCGTGCGGGCCACGCTGCGCTGGGCGCACGCCGACTTCCGCGCACACCGCGGCGAAGCCCTCTTCGTCGTCCTGGCCAGCGCCGGGATCATCGCTTCGCTCCTGCTGGCCGGCGCACTGTTCGGCTACGCGGCCAACCCCTGGCAGCGCGTCTTCAACCAGTCCCACGGCGCACACATCTGGCTGCACACCCGCGCCGGTGCGGACACCGCCGCCTTGTCCCGCGTGGACGGGGTCGCCGCCCTCTCCGGGCCTTACCGAACGACGGCGACGACGGTCGAGTCGCGCGGCGCCCGGGTCGGCGTGACGCTGCGCGCGGCCGGGGCGGCGCCGCCGGAGACCGGGCGGCCGCTCGTCACCGACGGCAGCTGGCTCGCCGGACCGGACACCGCCGCCGCCGGCGCGGGTGCCGGCAACGGGGCCGTCGTACTGGAGGCCTCGGTCGCGCGGGCGCTCTGGGCGGAGCCGGGCGACATCGTACGGGTCACCGGCCCGGACGGCGCCCCGCACGCCCTGGAGGTCAGCGGGATCGCCGACGTGGCCGAGCCCCGTTACCACCCGGGCGGCGGACCCGGCATCGGCTGGGTACTCGACGACACCCTCGACGAGGTCGCCCACGGCGACACCGGGCAGAGCGTGGGCCTGCGCCTGCGGGATCCGGACGACACCGACTTCACCGTCCAGCGGGCCGTCACCCTCCTCGGCGCCGACCGGGTCGCCCAGGTCACCAAGTGGCAGCAGGCACGGGCCGAGGCGGGCGGCGACGACCGCCTGCTCGGGCAGATGTTCGCCGTCTTCGGGCTCGGCGCGCTGCTCGCGGCGGCGCTCGCAGCCGCCGGAGCGATCGGCGCCCGCGTCCGCGGACAGCTGCGGGACATCGCGATCCTCAAGGCCGTCGGCTTCACCCCCGGCCAGGTGACCCGCGGCTTCCTCGTACAGCACCTGGCCTTCGCACTGCTCGGCGTGGCCCTCGGCACGGCGGCGATCGCCCTGCTCGGCGCCCGGATACCGGGCCGCATCGGGGAGGCGACCGCGGTATGGCAGGACCTCCCCGGCCACACCGCGCTCATGATCGGCATCCCGTGCGGCGCGGTGCTGCTGATCGCGGCCGCGACCGGGCTCTCGGCCTGGCGCGCCGGACGGGTGCCCCCGGTGCCGGTCGCCCGTGCGGCGCTGCCGTCCGCCGCGCCGATGACCGCGCTCGGCAGGCGGGCCCTCGGCGTACGCGTGCCACCCGCCCTGGTCCTGGGATGGCGAGCGGCCTTCCCGCGGCGCGGCCGCACGCTCGCCGCCGTCACCCGGCTCGCCCTGCCGCTGGTCCTCATCACGGTCGCACTCGTCGCCTGGTCGACCCTCGACCAGTTCCGCAGCCGGCCCGCGCAGATGGGACTGCCCGCGGCACTGACCGTACGGGCCGGACAGTCGGCCGCAGCGAACGACGCGGAACTGGAACGGACTCTCGAGGCGGCCCCGGACGTCGCCGCGGTCCACCCCGGCGCCGAGATGGCGGCGCTCGTGCCGGGACAGACCGGGACGATCACGCTCCGAGGGCTGGGCACGGCCCGGGACCCGTACCCCTCCAAGGTGGTCGAAGGCCGCGCGGTCAGCGGTCCGGACGAGGCGGTGGCCGGACAAGGGCTGCTCGACCTCCTCGGCGTCCGCGTCGGCGCCTGGGTGCGGATGACCGTCGAGGGACGGCCGCAGATCCTGCACCTCGTCGGCCGCACCATCGAAACCGAATCCGGGGGCCGGGTGATCACCACGACCATCGACGCGCTGCGGGAGCGCGACCCGGGGCTGCGCCCCGACTTCCACGCCCTCGTACTGCGCAAGGGCGCGGACCCTGTGGCGGTGAGCGCCGCGCTCGCCGGGACGGCGGGCGGGACTCTGGAGGTCCGGCAGACCCCGAACCCGGTGGACCGGCTGGAACCGGCGCGCGCGGTGATCGGCGCCCTGATCGCGGTCCTGGCGCTGATCGGACTGATCGAGCTGCTGACGCTGATCGGTACGGGCGTACGGGACCGGGGCCGGGACCTGCTCGCGCTGAAGGCGATCGGGCTGACGCCCCGGCAGATCGGCTCGATGATCGTGACGGCCGCCGGACTGACGGCGCTGGCATCCGCCGTGGTGGGCACGACGGTGGGGGTGGTGTCCGGCAGATGGCTGGTGGACACCCAGGGGGCGTCGAGCGGGATCGGCGCCGGCGTCGCCCAGCCACCGCCGATCCCCGTGCTGTTGATCGTGATCGTCGCAGCGGTACTGGGCGCGGTGGTGGCGGCGGCGCTGCCGGCGGCACGGGCGGCACGGCGGCGCCCGGCCGACTCGCTGAGCGAGACACTCTGACGCTCCGGCGTCACGGGCGGTGGGCGCAGTGCAGCCGGTACAGGGTGCGGCGGCCCCGCTCGGCGACCTCGGGGTCGTCGTGGCCGGCTCCGTAGGCGATCCCGGAGACCGCGTCGAAGGCGGACTCGCAGTCCATCCGGAGCTCCTCGACAGGGGTGAGCGGTCTGCCGTACCCGTCGAGGAAGGCGGCGCGCAGGTCGGGCCGGCCGGTCCAGGTGTCGCCGAGGCGCACCAGGTCCCGGGTGGCGGTCGCGTACTCCGACCGCTCGAAGTCGAAGAGCCGCACCTGGCCGTCGTCGGTCAGGAGCACGTTGCGGTACTGGAGATCCCCGTGCGTGGGCACCAGCACCGGCCGCGGCAGGTCCTCGTAGGCGCGGGCCAGGGTGCGGACCAGCTCCTCGTCCCCGGCGGCCAGATGCGGTCGGGCCTCCTCCAGGTGCCGCTTCACGGTGTCGGCGGCCGAGGGTGGCCCGGCGGGCCGCTGCGGGCAGCTGCCGTGCAAGGCGGCGGCGAGCCGCCCCAGCCCCTGCTGCACACGTACTTCGGCCGCCGGGTCGAGGTCCATGCCGTGCGGTGACCGCCCCGCCAGCGCGGTGATGACGACGGCTCGCGCGACCGGGTCGCAAGCGACGAGGCGCGGCACCTGGCGCCCGAGCCCCGGCGCCCACGTCCGGTAGGCGGCCACCTCCCGGTCGTGGAACCGCGGCCCGCGGTGCCGCTTGAGGTACCAGGTGCCTCCTTCGGATCCGGTGAGCCGCCAGACCCGGCTGCCCGCCCGCGCCCAGGAGATGTCGACCGCCCCCGCGATCCGGCCGACGGCCCGCTCGGCGAACACCCCCAGCGGATCGGGCAGATCCGCCCCCTCCGGCGGGGGCGGGCCGGGCAGGAGGCGGGCCCGGTCGACGTCGCCCACGGCGTACTCGACGAGGTCGCCGGGCCGCTGGAAGTGCACGGCGGCCGGCATGCCGGCCCGGTACGCGTCCAGTCCGGCCCGGCAGTACGCCACCATGGGCTCCGGCAGCGTGCCGAGCGGGTACCAGCCCATGCCGTCACACCGGTCGGGCTCCGTCACGCGGGGCAGCCCCGCCCACCGTCGTACCTCGAAGAAGACGCCGATCCGGGAACTGCCACCCCGGGGAGGGCGGTGGTGGACGGTGACCGCCGCGGTCACGTCAGCCGCCGCGATGAGGACACCGGTCTCCTCGCGGGCCTCCCGGATCACGCCCTCGACCATGTCCTCGCCAGGGTCGAGATGCCCGGAGGGCAGGTGCCAGAGCCCGGTCGCGTACACGGGCCCGGCCCTGCGCGACAGCAGCACC
Source organism: Streptomyces sp. NPDC054840 (assembly GCF_053611065.1). Classification (NCBI taxonomy): domain Bacteria; kingdom Bacillati; phylum Actinomycetota; class Actinomycetes; order Kitasatosporales; family Streptomycetaceae; genus Streptomyces; species Streptomyces sp. NPDC054840. Next base: position 1,753 of record NZ_JBSGZP010000513.1, on the reverse strand, counting down.
TCCGGGCCGCGGTCGCCGTCGCGGCGCAGGACGAGGTGGACGTCGACCGGCACCGTGTGCCGGGGGCCGCCGCTCACGGCGCGGAGGCGGGGATCGTGGTCATGGGACTCATGCCCAGCCGAGCTCGGTGTAGAGGCGGCCGGCCCGGATGCCCTCGATCGCGGCCCGGGTGTAGGGGACGACCGGTTCGGGGAGGTCGTCGGCGGGCCACCAGCTCCAGGACAGGCAGCGGTCGGGCTCACGCACCTCGGGTGTGCCCTGCCACCGCCGCGCGCGGAAGACGAGCTGCAGACGGGGCCGGCCGCCCGGTGCGTTCACCTGGTGCACGACGTGGACCAGTTCCGCGTCACCCGGGTCGATGACCAGACCGGCCTCCTCCGCCGCCTCCCGCACCAGGCACGTGACGGCGGATTCCTGCTCGCAGTGGCCGGCGAGGAAGTGGTGGGTGGACGCGGCGAAGACGGAGTCCGGATGACGCAGCCCGAGCAGGACCTGCCCGTTCCGTTCGAGGTAGAGGTGAACGCCGACGATGTTCCGCCGTGCCCGGCCACCGCCGGGCCGGGCCTGGGCCGGAACGTCTGCCGGGGCCGGACCCCGGGCCTGGTGGAGGTCGATGACCTGCTTCGTCCACGGGCTCATCGTCAGGAAGGGGATCGTGGCCGCGTCGAAGTGGCGGAACATGATGCCTTCAGGACAGGGGAGTTCGTCGGCGTCACCGTCCCATGCCCCCAGGTATACCTGGATGCGGCCCTTGTCCGGCTCGTTCGGCCGCTCCGGCGCGGGCCCGTGACAGTCGACGACGGCGAAAGGCTCCAACGACACCACCAGACCGGTTTCTTCGAGGAGTTCCCGCTCGACCGCCTGCGCCGGCGTCTCCTCGCCCTCGCGGCCTCCGCCCGGGATCGACCACGCGCCCGGATCGACGATGCGTTTGTTGGCGTCGCGCAGATGCAACAGGTACCGGCCCTGCGAGTCGACCAGCAGCGCGGCGGCGCCATGCGGTTCGACGGATTCGGTCATCGAAGACTCCTCCGGAAGGACGGGATGCCCGTACAAGTGCCCTGAAGAACGGTCCGGCTTCGAGACCGTCACGGCCGGACCGGGGGCATGGCGCGAACGCATGTTCTCGCGCGAGGATCGCCCCGACAAGACACCCCCTGGCCCTGTCGTCGGAGGAGGCCGGGGGCACCGCCCAGCGGTAGCCGGGGGAGAGTCTTGACGACAGGCCTAAGCTGCCGACCATGACGACACAGCACAAGGTGTGCGGTGTGCACCCCGTGGCCCCTGACACAGAACTGCCCGTACCCGCCCCTGGCGAGGTCTGGACCGTCGGTGCCGTCATTCTCAACGAGGACGGCGAGGCCTTCGCCCAGAAGAGGGGCCCGGGCCGCCGCCTCTTCCCCGACAGCTGGGACATCGTGGGCGGCCATGTCGAGGCAGGGGAGACCCTGCTGGAGGCTCTCGCGCGCGAGGTCGAGGAAGAGACCGGCTGGCGCCTTTGCCGCGTACGGCGCTTCCTCGGCACCACCACCTGGACCGGGGACGACGGCGCCGGACTGCGCCATGAGGCTGACTGCCTCGTCGAGGTCGAGGGCGACTTGGACCGTCCCACGCTGGAGTGGACCAAGCACTCCGCCTACGGATGGTTCGGTCCCGACGACCTCGACCGCCTCAAGGAGAACCGGCTCCCCGGAGAGTTCTTGATCCACGACCTGATCGCACGAGCCCTGCGGGCCGGCCCGCGTCCCTGAGG
>NZ_JBSGZP010000512.1:0-5439 GCF_053611065.1 Streptomyces sp. NPDC054840 | reverse complement strand
GTTCAGCCCTGCCGGCTGCTCTCGTCCCGGAGCCAGGTGGAGAAGTCCTGGTCGCGGATGGCCTTCCGGGAGCCCCGGCGGGCGGCGAGCGCGGCCACCAGGAACACCACCACCCCCGGCAGCAGGCCCGGCCGGGCCCACAGCAGGGCGCGCAGATCCGCCGTGCCCGTCCGCGCGGTCTGCTCCGACACCTGCTGCGCCTGCTCCCGTGTCCCTTCCGGCGCCTCGGCCTGCCGCGCCGCCTGGAAGCGCTCGAACTCGGCCGAGGAGGTCGCCGCCCGGACCCGCCGCCTGATCAGGTCGGACCAGGTGCGCGGCGGACGGACGACCACCCGGGCGTCCTCGACCACGCGCCGCTCCCCCGGCCCGAAGGCGAGGGACGCGGCCAGGTCGTCGGCCATCAGCGGGGGCAGCGCGGCGATCCGCGCGTGCCCCGTCTCGGTCACGGCGATGACCCCCCGGCCGAACAGCCCCTCGCGGACGGCGGGCAGCCGCTGCCACACCCGGTAGTACGCCCGCACCGACCAGGCGCAGCCGCCCAGCGGGATGTCCCGGCCGGGAGCGGCGGCGAGCAGCTCCGGGCTCCGGTCGAGGGCGCCCACCAGGGCCCGTACGTCGGCGGCCCCGACGACGACGTCGGCGTCCACGTACAGCCGGGGGAAGCCCCGCGCATGCTCGTCGCCGGCCCGGAGTGCCGCGTGTTTGGAGGGAGTCGTGATCTCGACCACACGGACCCGGTCGCCGCGCCCGCCCGCCACGCGGGCGGTGTCGTCCGTACAGCCGTTGCACACCACGACGATGTCGGGCCCGGCCACCGGGGTGTCGGCCAGGAGCGCGTCGAGGAGCCGGCCGATGACCCGGCCTTCGTTGTGGGCCGGTATCACGATGCTGGTCACCCGGGCAGTATGCACGGCCGAACACCCGCGCCAGGCGATTACGTCAACTCTGCCCGGGGGTACGCCCGGTGGACTAGATTGAGCGGCGTCGACCGGATTCGGCACGCTTCGGCGACGCCGGTGTCCGGCAGCGGGCAAAGGCGGTACGGGTTCGGCTGCTTGTGGGGAACAGGCGGCCGGGCCGGGGGGCGAAGCACGCGGATCACGTAGGGCATCGGTTGTGGGGGGCCATCACCGTTGAGCAGGTCAGGCACGGGCCGCGCAGGCGTCCGGGCTGCCGTCGACGGCATTTCCCTCCATCACATGCGTCCCGGCCATGAATTGGCGACACGCCGTCCGGCGTGCGCGGAAGGAAGGGGAACGCCGTGAAGCACACCGCGAAGGACGCGGGGCAGGGCGCGGATCAGGACACGGGCGCCACCGGCAAGGGGTCCGCCCCCTTAGGTGTCGCCGTGGTCGGCGCCGGCTACTGGGGCCCCAATCTCGTCCGCAACTTCCAGTCCAGTGACCAGTTCCGGCTGCGCTGGCTCTGCGACCTGAACGTGGACCGGGCCCGCCAGGTGCTCGGCGCGTACTCCACGGTCCAGGCCACCGCCGACTACGAGGCGGTCCTCGCCGACCCGGAGGTCGACGCGGTCGCGGTGGCCACTCCGGCGGGCACGCATCTCGACGTGGCGCTGGCCGCGCTGCGCGCCGGCAAGCACGTCCTGGTGGAGAAACCCCTGGCCGCCACGTACGAGGACGGGCTGCGGCTCGTGAACGAGGCCGAGGAGCGCGGTCTCACGCTGATGTGCGACCACACCTACTGCTACACCCCGGCGGTGGGCCGGATCCGCGAGATGGTCCGCTCCGGTGAACTCGGCGAGATCCACTACGTGGACTCGGTACGGATCAACCTGGGGCTCGTCCAGAAGGACATCGACGTCCTGTGGGACCTGGCCCCCCACGACCTGTCCGTCCTGGACTTCATCCTCCCGGAGCACGTGCGGCCGGTCGCCGTCGCCGCGCACGGAGCCGATCCCATAGGGACCGGCCAGTCCTGCGTGGCCTACCTGACGCTGCAGCTGAGCACCGGCGCCATCGCCCACGTGCACGTCAACTGGCTCTCGCCCACCAAGGTGCGCACCACCATGGTCGGCGGGTCCAAGCGGACCCTGGTGTGGGACGACCTCAACCCCACGCAGCGTGTCGCCGTGTTCGACCGCGGGGTGGACCTGAGCGCCCCGCAGGAGATCGGCGCGGACGAGCGCCGGGACATGCTCGTCTCCTACCGGACCGGCGACATGGTGGCGCCCGCGATCGGTGAGAAGGAGGCCCTGCGCAGCATGGTCGAGGAGTTCGCCGCGTCCATCCGGACGGGACGGCCGCCGCTGACGGACGGCCGGGCGGGACTGAAGGTGCTGGACATCCTGGAAGCCGCCTCCCGGAGCCTGGAGTTCCGCGGAGCGGTCGTCGGGCTGCGCACCGGGCGTTGATCCTCCGCAGTCCGATCACTCGCAAGACCACGACCGAACATCCAGTGGGGGCAGGACGTTGAGCAGCGTACGAGGCAAGAGGATTCTGGTCACCGGAGGGTCGGGCACGATCGGCTCGCACCTGGTGGACCTGCTGGTGGACAACGGGGCACGCGAGGTCGTCGTGCTCGACAACTTCGTGCGGGGGCGGACCGCCAACCTGGCCCGCGCCCTGCCGAGCGGGGTGGTGGAGGTCGTCGAGGGCGACATCCGCGACGTGGCCGCGGTGCGGAAGGCGACCGAGGGCGCCGAGCTGGTGTTCCATCTCGCCGCCATCCGGATCACCCAGTGCGCGGAGGACCCGCGGCTGGCGAACGAGGTCATGGTGGACGGCACCTTCAACGTGCTGGAGGCGGCCGCGGCCGCCGGGGTGGGCAAGGTGATCGCCTCGTCCTCGGCCTCGGTCTACGGCCTGGCCGAGCAGTTCCCGACCACCGAGCGCCACCACCCGTACAACAACGACACGTTCTACGGTGCCGCGAAGGCCTTCAACGAGGGGGTGCTGCGCAGCTTCCACTCCATGTACGGGCTGGACTACGTGGCACTGCGCTACTTCAACGTGTACGGGCCCCGGATGGACATCCACGGCCTCTACACCGAGGTGCTGATCCGCTGGATGGAGCGGATCGCCTCGGGCGAGCCGCCGCTGATCCTCGGCGACGGCTCGCAGACCATGGACTTCGTCGACGTCCGGGACATCGCGCGCGCCAACCTGCTGGCCGCCGAGTCGGACCTGACCGACGAGGTGTTCAACGTCGCGAGCGGCACCGAGACCAGCCTGCTCCAGCTCGCGCAGGGGCTGCTGGAGGCGATGGGCGCCGAGGGGCTGGTGCCCGAGCACGGGCCGGCCCGCGCGGTGAACGGCGTCACCCGGCGGCTCGCGGACACCTCGCGGGCCGCGGAGCGGCTCGGCTTCACCGCCGAGATCGACCTGCGCACCGGCCTTCGGGACCTGGTGGAATGGTGGCGGGCCGAGCGCGCCGCCGACGCGGCGGCCGCGGGGACCGGCCGATGAGCGTCCCGGACCCGGCGCCGGACACAGCACCGAACACAGCTCCGGACGCCGCTTCGGTCTCCGCCCCGGCCCCCGCTCCGGTCTCCACCCCGGACCCCGCCGCGGCCCGGATCCCGGTGATGGTGCCGTGGCTGGGCGAGGAGGAGGCGAAGGCCGCCGCCGACGCGGTGCTCTCCGGCTGGGTGGCCCAGGGCCCCCGGGTCGCCGAGTTCGAGCGGGCCTTCGCCGAGCGGGTGGGCGCCGAGCACGGCATCGCGGTGAGCTCGTGCACCACCGCCCTGCACCTGGCCCTGATCGCCCTGGACCTCGGTCCCGGCGACGAGGTGATCGTCCCCTCGCTGTCCTTCATCGCCACGGCCAACGCGGTGCGCTACGTGGGCGCCCGGCCGGTGTTCGCGGACGTCGAGGAGGCCACCGGCAACCTCACCCCGGAAACCGTGGACGCGGTCCGCACGCCGAGGACCAAGGCGGTGATCGCCGTCCACCAGGGCGGGGTGCCCGCGGACGTGCACGCGCTGCGCGCGGTGTGCGCGGACTGGGACGTGTCCCTGGTGGAGGACGCCGCCTGCGGCATCGGCGCGACGGTGGGCGGCAAGTCGGTGGGCCACGGCGCGCTGCTCGCCGCCTGGTCCTTCCACCCCCGCAAGGTGATCACCACCGGCGAGGGCGGCATGCTGACCACGGACGACGCGCAGTGGGCGGAGCGGCTGCGCCGGCTGCGCGAGCACGGCATGAACGTGTCCGCCGCGCAGCGCCACGCGAGCGGCAAGCCGGTCGTCGAGAGTTACCTGGAGGTCGGCTACAACTACCGGATGACCGACATCCAGGCCGCGGTCGGCCTGGTGCAGCTCGGCAAGCTGGACGAGATCGTGGCCCGGCGGCGTTCGCTCGCGGCCCGGTACACCGAGCTGCTGGGCGAGGTCCCGGGGCTGCGCCCGGTCCAGGACCCCGGTCACGGCCAGGGCAACTTCCAGTCGTACTGGGTGCTGCCGGCCGAGGACTTCCCCGTCGGCCGGGACGAGCTGCTCACGGCGCTCTCCGAGGCCGGCATCTCGGCCCGGCGCGGGATCATGGCCTCGCACCTGGAGCCCGCGTACGCGGACCACGGCGCGGCGCCGCTGCCGGTCACCGAGCGGATCAGTCGCGACTCCGTGATCCTGCCGCTGTTCCACACCATGACGCGGGAGCAGCAGGACCGGGTGGTGGCGGTGCTGCGGGAACAGGCGGGCGGATGAGCGGCCCGCCGCGGCGGACCGAGGACCTGCTGATCGTCGGCGCGGGCGGGTTCGCCCGCGAGACCGCGCAGGCGGTACGGGACACGGCCGCCGCGGCCGCCGCGGCCGGCCGCGCCCCGCGGTGGCGCCTGGCCGGGCACCTCGACGACGATCCGGGCCTGCACGGCCGGGAGGTCGACGGGGTGCCGGTGCTGGGCGGCAGCCACCTCGTGCACGAGCTGCCGGCGGCCCGGGTGGTGGTCTGCGTGGGCAGTCCGCGCGACTACGCCGTACGGGCCCGGCTGGTACGGCGCCTGGGGCTGCCCGGGAGCCGGTACGCGACGGTGGTCCATCCGACGGCGGTGGTCTCGGGGTCCTCGCTGCTCGGCGCGGGCTCGGTCCTGCTCGCGCACTGCGTGCTGACGGCCGCCGTCCGGCTCGGGTCCCACGTGGCGGTGATGCCGCAGGTGGTGCTCACCCACGACGACCGGGTCGGGGACTTCGCCACGCTCGCCTCGGGCGTGCGCCTCGGCGGCGGGGTGCGGCTGGGGCGCGGCGCGTACGTGGGCGCGGGAGCGCTGGTGCGCGAGGGCACGTCGGTCGGCGCCTGGTCGCTGACCGGTATGGGAAGCACGGTTCTGGCCGATGTGCCGCCCGGTGAGGTGTGGGCCGGAAGCCCCGCCCGCCGGCTGCGCGCGGCGGGTGGCCCGGCGCTCGACGAGCTGCGGGCCGATGGCGAGGAGACGGCCGGCCGGTGGCCGGAGACACGGATGGGGAGCACAGTCGTATGAACCAGATAC
>NZ_JBSGZP010000511.1:0-5459 GCF_053611065.1 Streptomyces sp. NPDC054840 | reverse complement strand
GGGCGAGGCCGGGGCCTTTCCGTTACGACCGGGACCGCGTGTTACCTACGCGGGGCTCTGGTTGGCCAGGGCCACCGAGAGCTCGGCGGCCACGCCCTGCAGGATCGGCACGAACGACTCGGCCACCGCCTCCGTGACCCGGCCCGCCGGTCCGGAGATGGAGATCGCGGCGGCGGTCGGTGAGTTCGGCACCGACACGGCGAGGCAGCGGACTCCTATCTCCTGCTCGTTGTCGTCGACCGCGTACCCGGCCTTGCGGACCTGCTCCAGCGCGTCGAGGAACCCCTCGGGCGTGGTGATGGTCTTCTCGGTCGCCGCCGGCATCCCGGTCCGGGCCAGCAGGGCCCGTACCTCGTCGGCCGGGGTGTAGGCGAGGAGCGCCTTGCCCACGCCGGTGGAGTGGGGCAGCACACGGCGGCCGACCTCGGTGAACATGCGCATGGAGTGCTTGGAGGGCACCTGCGCGACGTAGACGATCTCGTCCCCGTCGAGGAGGGCCATGTTCGCCGTCTCCCCGGTCTCCTCGACCAGGCGGGCGAGGTAGGGGCGGGCCCAGGTACCGAGCAGGCGCGACGCGGACTCGCCGAGGCGGATCAGACGGGGGCCGAGGGCGTACCGTCGGTTGGACTGCTGGCGTACGTAACCGCACGCCACCAGCGTGCGCATCAGGCGGTGGATCGTGGGCAGAGGCAGACCGCTGGCGGCGGAGAGTTCGCTGAGGCCGACCTCGCCTCCGGCGTCGGCCATGCGTTCGAGCAGGTCGAAGGCGCGCTCGAGGGACTGGACGCCGCCGCCGGCGGCGGGGGTCTTCGAGGAAGCGTCGGTGGTGCTGGCGCTGGACGTCGGCACGGCGTCGGTCCTTTCGGTGCTGGCAGGCAAGGGAGCAGCCTACCCGGCGGTCGGCGTCCGTCCCAGTGCTGGGGTCGAGGTCGTCGTCGCCGGTCAGAGAGGGTTTGTCCTGGTGGCGGACGTCCTCCGGAAGTTATCCGCCCGGTTCCCGGTAGTGATAGCTACATTCTGTATAGCGAAATCTTAATTCCATCCTGTGGAAACATCCAAGTGCGGTCCTGGTGCGTCAGCGGTCCGTCCGGACGCTCTTGACTGGGTACGGATCGCCGGGAAGACTCCGTCAACAGAACGTTGAATTTCGCTCTGTGGAAGTGGATGGGGAGGTTCGGTGGCCGACGTGGCTGTGGAACTGGTACTGCGCTCGACGCGCGTCATCACCCCCGAGGGGACGCGCGCCGCTTCGGTGGCCGTCGCCGGCGGGAAGATCGCGGCCGTGCTGGCCTACGAGGCCGAGGTACCGGCCGGAGCCCGGCTGGAGGACTTCGGCGACGACGTCCTGCTCCCCGGCCTGGTCGACACCCACGTCCACGTCAACGACCCGGGCCGCACCGAGTGGGAAGGCTTCTGGACGGCCACCCGCGCCGCGGCGGCCGGCGGCATCACCACGATCCTCGACATGCCGCTGAACTCCCTGCCGCCGACCACGACGACCGACAACCTGCGCGTCAAGCAGGAGGTCGCCCGCGCCAAGGCGCACGTGGACGTCGGCTTCTGGGGCGGCGCACTGCCGGACAACGTCAAGGACCTGCGCCCGCTGCACGACGCCGGCGTGTACGGCTTCAAGTGCTTCCTGTCGCCCTCGGGCGTGGACGAGTTCCCCGAGCTCGACCAGGAACAGCTGGCCACCTCCCTCGCCGAGATCACCGGCTTCGGCGGCCTGCTGATCGTGCACGCCGAGGACCCGCACCACCTGGACGCCGCGCCCGTCGTCCCGGGCCCCAAGTACGCCGACTTCCTCGCCTCCCGGCCGCGCGACGCCGAGAACACCGCGATCGGGAACCTGATCGCCCAGGCCAGGCGGCTGAACGCCCGCGTGCACGTCCTCCACCTGTCCTCCTCCGACGCGCTGCCGCTGATCGCCGCCGCCAAGGCCGAGGGCGTCCGCATCACCGTCGAGTCCTGCCCGCACTACCTCACCCTCACGGCCGAGGAAGTACCGGACGGCGCCAGCGAGTTCAAGTGCTGCCCGCCCATCCGCGAGGCCGCCAACCAGGACCTCCTGTGGGACGCGCTCGCCGACGGCACGATCGACTGCATCGTCTCCGACCACTCGCCGTCCACAGCGGACCTGAAGACCAGCGACTTCTCCACGGCGTGGGGCGGCATCTCCTCCCTCCAGCTGGGCCTGCCCGCCATCTGGACCGAGGCCCGCCGGCGCGGGCGCTCGCTGGAGGACGTGGTCCGCTGGATGTCCGCGGCCCCCGCGAAGCTCGCAGGTCTGGCCCAGAAGGGCGCGATCGAGGCCGGCCGCGACGCCGACTTCGCCGTCCTGGCCCCCGAAGAAACGTTCACCGTGGACCCTGCCGAGCTCCACCACCGCAACCGGGTCACCGCGTACGCGGGCAAGACCCTGCACGGCGTCGTGAAGTCCACCTGGCTGCGCGGTACGCAGATCGCCGACCACGGCACCCCGACCGAGCCCACGGGCCTCCTCCTCGAAAGGCAGAACTGACAGTGGCACAGCGTTTGACTGGACTGGCTTCCTTCACCGGCAACGCGAACCCGTACGGAGGCGGCGACCCGTACGCGGACTACCGCACCGCGGACTTCCCCTTCACCCAGTACGCGAACCTCGCCGCCCGTGAGCTGGGCGCCGGTGTCATCGCCGCGAACGACGAGTTCTTCGCCCAGCGCGAGAACCTGCTGATCTCCGAGGCCGCGCACTTCGACCCCGAGGACTTCGGCCACAAGGGCAAGGTCATGGACGGCTGGGAGACCCGCCGCCGCCGGGGCGTCTCCGCCACCCAGCCCTGGCCGACCCCCGAGGACCACGACTGGGCGCTCGTACGCCTGGGCGCCCCGGGCGTCATCCGCGGCATCGTGGTCGACACCGCCCACTTCCGCGGCAACATGCCGCAGGCCGTCTCCGTCGAGGCCACCAACTGGGCGGGCGCCCTCGCGCCGACCCCGGAGGAGCTCCAGGGCGACGACGTGAAGTGGACGACGATCGTCGCCCGCACCCCGGTCGGCGGCCACGCGGCCAACGGCTTCGAGGTGGACGCCCCGCAGCGCTTCACCCACCTGCGCGTCAACCAGCACCCCGACGGCGGCATCGCCCGCCTGCGCGTCTACGGCGAGGTCCTGCCCGACCCCAAGTGGCTCGACGCGCTCGGCTCCTTCGACGTGGTGGCCCTGGAGAACGGCGGCTCCGTCCAGGACGCCTCCAACCGCTTCTACTCCCCGCCGGCCAACACCATCAACCCGGGCCGCTCCCGCAAGATGGACGACGGGTGGGAGACCGCGCGCCGCCGCGACAACGGCAACGACTGGATCCGCTACCAGCTCGTCGCCGAGTCCGAGATCCGCGCCGTCGAGATCGACACCGCGTACCTCAAGGGCAACTCGGCCGGCTGGGCCTCGCTGTCGGTCAAGACGGGCGAGGAGGGAGAGTGGACGGAGTTCCTGCCGCGCACCCGCCTGCAGCCCGACACCAACCACCGCTTCGTCCTGGACACCCCGGCGGTCGGCACGCACGTCCGGATCGACATCTTCCCGGACGGCGGCTTCTCGCGCCTGCGCCTGTTCGGCGCCCTGACGGAGAGCGGCGCGGCCTCGCTGACCGTCCGTCACCAGGAGCTGGGCGGCTAGGCCGTCTCTTTCGGATCTTGCCGGGCCCGCGGCGTCCGGCACCGCACCTCGCCGCGTTGTCGGGGCGCCCGAGTACGTCCGGTACACGGGTGCCCCTCCGCCTTGCCGGGCACGGGCGCCGCTCCGGCGGATCACCCACAGCACACGATGAGGGCTGCCCCGGAGCGGGGCAGGGGTCCTGGCCGACGGCACCCCGCGCCCTGCCCGCGCCTCAGAGGCGGCCACCCCGCTTCGCGGCGTAATTCGCCCGGCCCTCCGCCGACTTCAGGCGCCAGTCGCGGCGGATCTCCGACCGCAGCCGGGCGTCCGTCTTGGCGACGATCCGCTGATTCTCGCGCAGGAGCTTGCGGTAGCTCTCCAGGCGACGGTCCGCGAGCTCGCCGGAGTCCAGCGCGGCCAGCACCGCGCACCCCGGCTCCGCCTCGTGCGCGCAGTCGTGGAAGCGGCAGTTCTCGGCGTACTCCTCGATCTCCGAGAAGACCTGGCCGACCCCGGTCTCGGCGTCCCACAGCCCGACGCCGCGCAGTCCGGGCGTGTCGATCAGGACACCGCCGCCGGGCAGGGCGAGCAGGTTGCGCGTGGTGGTCGTGTGCCGGCCCTTGCCGTCGACCTCGCGGGCCTCCTGTACTTCCATCACCTCGGCGCCCAGCAGCGCGTTGGCCAGGGTGGACTTACCGGCGCCCGAGATGCCCAGCAGCACGCTGGTGCCGTCACCGACGACCGCGGCCAGCACGTCCGTCCCCTCCCCCGTGACGGAGGAGACGGTCAGTACCTGGACGCCCGGCGCGGTGGCCTCCACGTCCTGGACCAGGTGCCCGAGCGTGGCCGCGTCGGGGACGAGGTCCGCCTTGGTGAGGACGACCAGCGGCTGCGCCCCCGACTCCCAGGCCAGGGCCAGGAAGCGCTCGATGCGCCCGAGGTCCAGCTCGACGGCGAGGGAGACCGCGATGATGGCGTGGTCGACGTTGGCGGCGAGGATCTGCCCCTCGGACCGCTGCGAGGAGGTGGACCGTACGAAGGCGGTCCGGCGCGGCAGGTACACCTTCACGTAGCGGGGATTGCCGCTCGCCTCCACGGCGGCCCAGTCCCCGGTGCAGATGACCCGGAGCGGGTCGTGCGGGGTGACGAAGGCGGTGTCGGCGCGGACGATGCCGTCCGCTGTCATGACGTCGCACTGTCCGCGGTCGACGCGCACGACGCGACCGGGCAGGAGTCCCTGCTCTGCGTACGGGGCGAACTCGGCCTCCCACGCGTCGTCCCAGCCGTAGGGGGCGAGGGCGTGCGAGAGCTCGGCGTGCGGAATGGACGGGTAGGACGGGAAAGCGGAGAAAGACAAGGGAAACCCTTCACAGGGTGGCCCCGGCCGCGGGCGCTCGCTCAGTGGCGGCGCGCGAAGAGGTGTGAGGTCAGCCGGAGACCACGGAAGTGACATTGATGGTCTTCTGAGTGCGGGCAGCGCCCTGCGCGATGACAGTCATCAACGAACTCACCTCCGGGGGTCCATACACATGCCGGCGTCCCCCACCGGTCGGCGGGAACGGATGCACCGTAGCAAGTCCGCTCCCGCCGGGGCCACTTCTTTTCGGGCGGCCTTCCCGCGCGTTGGGGCTACGGCTCGCCGGGTGCCGCCCTGCCGATCCGAAGGCGCCGAGCGGGCGGCGCGGGGCGGAGCGGGGCGGAGCGGGGCGGAGCGGGGCGGAGCGGGGCGGAGCGGGGCGGAGCGGGCCACAGGTACACCACTCCAGGTCGGGGAACGGGCGTCTCTTTCGGATCAGGCCCGGCGCGCCTCGGTGGGGCGGGAG
>NZ_JBSGZP010000510.1:0-5470 GCF_053611065.1 Streptomyces sp. NPDC054840 | reverse complement strand
TCAACATCGCGAAACACCTCCGGTGGGTTCAGGCAGGAACTGCCCATGCGCTTCAACGTGCTTCCGTTGTAACATGTCGTCGAAAGGATGACAAGCAAGGAGTCATCTGGAGGATGACAGACGACGGAGAGTGCCATGAACGAGGCCGCCCCCACGCCCACCAAGGTCCCCTTCCTCGCCGCCGCAGCGGCACTGGAGACCATCGGCCAGGCGGTCAGGGACGCCCAGCAAACCCCTGCCGAATCGCCTACGGCCCCGGCGGAACGCACGCCGGACCAGGGCCCGCACCCGGCTCTGGCCGCGCTGCTGATGCTGCGCGAGGTCCGTGAGCAGCTCGCCGGCTGGGAGAGCGGGCTGATCGAAACCGCCCGCGGGCAGGGCGCGAGCTGGGCCGACCTCGCGGGCCCCCTCGGGGTCGCCAGCCGCCAGGCCGCCGAACGCCGCTACCTGCGACTGCGCCCCGGCACGGCCGGGAGCACCGGCGAGCAGCGTGTCCAGGCCACCCGCGACACCCGCGCGGCCGACCGCACCGTCACCGCCTGGGCCCGCGACAACGCGGCCGACCTGCGCCGACTCGCCGGCCAGGTCACCTCCCTCACCGGCCTCCCCGCCGGCGCCCAGGCGGCTGTCGGCGATCTGAACCTGGCCCTCGCCGACAACGACGCGGCCCGCCTCGTCCGGCCTCTGGCCGACACCCGGCCTCATCTGCGGCCGGGGGACGCCGAGCTCGCCGAACGCATCGACGCCCTGACCCGACACGCCGACCAGCTCCGTCAGGACACCCACGACCAGCGCAGCATGTGATCCGCACCCCCGAACCTCGCCCGGCCGACGGGCGTCGGGACCACGCCCGTCGGCCCAAGGAGTGATCCACCATGGTCGAACACCCTCCCCGGGAGGCCGGATGCCACGACGTCGCCGTGGACGTCCTGGACCACACGGTCACGGTCCGGCCCGTCGGCGAGATCGACATCGAGACGGCACCCTGCCTCCGGCTCGCCCTCACCGAAGCTCTCGCCCAGGCCTCGTCGGCCAAGCCCGTGGTGGTCGACTGCAGCCACCTCACCTTCTGCGACTCCGCGGCACTCAACGTGCTCCTCACCGCGCGGCGGGCAGCTCAGGAGACCGGCACCGTCATCCGCCTGGCAGCCCCCGGCCACCAGCTCCGGCGCCTCCTGGAGATAACCGGCGCCCTGCCCCTCTTCCCGGTGGATCCGGACCCGCCGTCCTACGCGTATCTCGGCGTCGGCTGAGGGCTGTCCCGTCCATCCGCGGTCCGTATCACGGCCGAGTGCCGCGACGGCGAGGGCGAACGCGGGAGCCTTGTCAGCGGACGACGTCGAAGACGTTCTTCTGCAGCCCGTTCGCGTACGCCTCGTGCTCGACGAGCTTCAGCTTCTGTGTGTCCTTGTCGGTGGCGCTGAAGAGCCGCTTGCCCGCGCCGAGCAGCAGCGGGAAGACGACCAGGTGGTAGCGGTCGATCAGGCCGGCGTCCGAAAGGGCCTGGTTCAGGGAGGCGCTGCCGTGGACGATGATCGGGCCGCCCTCGGTCTCCTTCAGCGCGGCGACCTCGTCGAGCGAACGCAGGATCGTGGTCTCGCCCCAGTTGGGCACGAGGTCGTCCTCGGTGAGGGTGGTGGAGACGACGTACTTCGGCATCACCTTGTAGTCGGCGAAGTCCTCCATGTCGGGCCACACCGGGCTGAACGCCTCGTAGCTGGTCCGGCCCAGCAGGATCGCAGCGGCTTCCTTCTGCTCCCGGCCCTTGATCTCGAACGCCTCGGGGAGGAACTCGACGTCCTTGAAGGTCCACCCGGAGTTCCGGTACCCGGGCTCGCCTCCGGGGCCCTCCACGACGCCGTCGAGCGATATGAAAGCGGTGCTGATCAGGGTACGCATCTCAGGTTCCTCGGTGTCTCGTGTCTGGTTCTCGGCGGGTTCGGCCGATGCCCGACCGCACTCGTCCCGTGGCTGTGGTGCAGCCCTCATGATCTATGACTGTGGATCACGGAGAGATTCATCGGTCGTCGCCCGCCCACCTCGAGCCGCCCGGCGTGGCGGTCGAGGACAGCGCCGCGTTCCGGCGGGTGCGGCGGCCTCGGGTGGTGGCGGTGTCACAGCTGGGGGACGTACGGGGCGAGGCCGACGATGAGGATGGACCGTTCGCCCGGCCCCGGCTCGGAGCCCGCGCGGACCGGGCCGACGTAGTGGCTGACCCTGTGGTCGTGGACGGCGTAGCCGTCCAGTGGGTCGGTGAGGGTGAAACCGGCGTGGATGTCCGCCCACGGGTCGTCGGGCTGGAGGCCCGCGCTGCCCGGTGTGGCGATGACGTTCTGGCCGCCGGTGACGTTGGTACGGCTGATCAGGTGGGCGAAGGTGAACGTGCCGGCCGAACCGCCGTCCTGGTGCAAGCAGTTCGGGGAGGAGACGGCGTCCTGGCCGGGGCGGTCGACGCCGAGCCTGATCAGGTGGACACCGGCCCACAGCGGCCGTCTCCCCAGATTCTTCAGTGCCAGGACCTGCTCGATGTCCCAGCGCAGGAGTCGCAGCAGCAGAGCGTTGCCGCGCAGCGCCTCGGGGATGTCGGGGAGCACGCGCCGCGTCCGCGGGGACTCGGGGTCGTCCTCGCCCTGGGAGAAGTCGGTGACGGTGCCGTGTACGGGGTCGGGGGTTCCGGGAATCCAGGACAGTTCGTCCTTCCACGGCAGGTACACGGCATGGGAGTACCGGCGGAACCGATTCGTTCCCGGGGCGTACGGATCGGGCGGCAGGGCCGCGAAGACCTCCCGGATCCTGGCCAGATCCTCCGAGGCGGAGCCGGCCAGGACGATACCGAGCCGCGCGGCGCCGTAGCGGGCGAACCCGCGCTCGCGCAGACCGTCCATGCCCTTCCCCAGGCCCCCCGCATCAGTGTGCGATCGCCGCTGGGGCTCAGTGTCTTCCATGTGTTCCTCCAACAGGTCACCGCCAGGGCCATGGCGCCGGCGGCCCGTGGCGGCCCGTACGCACGCCTCCCCGTCAGGCCCCGGGCTCGACGCTACAGGGCCTCGCCGTGTCGGGGCGGGGGCGGGTGCGGTGCCGCTCGTCGCCCGGTTTTCGTATTCCGCCGACAATCGGTCCCTACGGGGTAGAGGCGGACCGGGACACTGGCGGCGGGGGTTTCGAGAAGCAGAGGAGTATCGGTGATGGTGGACGATCCGTGGAGCTTCGGCCCGTCGTGCGGTGAGCTGGCCGGCATGGACCTGACCGGATGGCGGGTCGAGGCCGCTGATGGCCCCATTGGCGAAGTGGACGAGCACTCCGACGAGACGGGCAACGCGTTCCTGGTGGTGGACGCGGGCGGATGGATCTTCGGAAAGCTGCTGATTCCGGCGGGCGCGGTGACGCGGATCGACCGTGACGGGCGCACGCTCCATCTGAGCCTGAGCAGGGGGCAGGTGGAAGACGCGCCTCAGTTCCTGCCGGACGAGCACCGTGCCGACCGGGAGTACCGGGAGGACATCGTGCAGTACTACTGGAAGGCCGGTCCCTGCTAAGCGGCTGTCCCGTGGGCCCCGGCCCGTGGACTGCTGGAAGGGCCACTGCGCAGGACGACGCCGATCCGCCCCGGGAGACGGAGCGGATCGGTAGGCGTTCGTCGTGCGCGCTCTGAGGTGTCGTCAGATGCGGCCGCCCATGAGCTTGGTCAGCGGGCCGAGCTGCGGCTTGGCCGTCGAACGGCCGACGGCGAACGCCGCGCCGGCGACGCCGACGAGGCCTGCGGCCGCGCTCGCAGCGATCACCTTCCTGTTCTTGACGACGGTCCATGCGGCCGTGGCCGCGGTGGCGGCCTTGGCGGCGTTCGCCGTCACGGCCTTCTGGCCCGCCTGCAGGCCGCCGGACACGGCTCGGCCGGCGTTCTTGGTGGCCTCGCCCGCGGACCGGATGCCGGTCGTCACCGTCTCCTTGGTGTCGCGGGCGGAAGTCGCGGTGTCGGTCGCCGCTGTGGTGGCGTGCGACTGGGCGCGCTTGGCGGTCGCCGCGGCCCGCTTGGCGGGCGGCTTCCGGGTAGTGGTATTGCCAGAAGTCTTGGCATTTCCGTTCGATTCAGTCATGACATTCCTTCTTGCCTGTCTCGGGCCGGTGAAACGGGGAGCGTTGCACCGAAAGGGTCTGCGGGCCGTCCTACGGACCGGGGAAATCGCGCGGAAGGAGTGAGCCCAAGGGGCCCAGATCCAGGTTGAGATCGTCCATGGTCAGGCCGTACCGCGTGCACAGTTCTTCCATCCGTTCGTGCAGGATCATCAGCGTCATGCCGATGCGCTCTTCCTCGTCCTCGGCGAGATCGCCCTGGTCGACGCGGTGTACGGCAGTGCGTTCCATCAGCTGACGCAGCAGTTCCACGATGGTGAGCACGAGCTTGATCAGGTCGCGTTCCACTGTGTCGGGGTCGACGGAAAGCCGCTGGGCCACGGCGCGGCCCCCGGCGGTGGCTTGCGGGTCTTTCACCTCGGTCACCTCCTGGTCTCTGCGGCGCGGTCGACGAACGAGGCGCCGGGGCCGGGGGCTCGCGGCCAGGGAGCGGGCTCGTCGCGGGTGATCGACCGGATGACCGCACGCAGGTTGATGTGGACCAGATCGACGTCGGCGATGGAGAGGACCAGGTCCCCGGTCAGGACGGCGCCGCCGGTCAGCAGGCGGTCCAGCAGGTCGATGAGCGCCACCGGCGGGCCGGACAGCCGTTCTGGCGATGCGGGGGAACCGTCGTTCGGGAAGGGCGTGCTCATCGCGGCGCCCCGTCCGTGCCCGGGTCCGCCGCGGGAGCCGCGGGAGCCGCCGGAGCCGCCGGAGCCGCGGGAGCCGCCGGAGCCGCGGGAGCCGCCGGAGCCGCGAAGGAGTACGGCGCCCAGGGGCCGGTCACCTCCACCTGTACGCCGGCTGCCGGCCGCGTCGCCGCCTGCACTGCCTGGCGGAAGCGCTCCTCGGCTTCGGCGGGGACCAGATAGGCGTGGTTGGCGATGTTGATGCCGCGCCGGCCGGACAGCTCGCCCTGCTGGGGGCGGTGCGCGACCGCTGCCGTGGCGAGCGTCCGCGCCGCGTGCGTGACCTCGTCCGCGACGGCGCCGGCGGCACGGTAGAGGTCCTCGGTGCTGTGCCGCTTCTGCCTGCGCTGCCGCAGGTACGCGCGGCCCGGGCCCGGCGCATGCGGCTCGGCGGATTCCTTCGGGGTGACCTGCGCCGCGGCCGCGGCGTGGGGATCGGCGTGGACCTTCACTCCGAGTTCGACGTGGCCGTCGAGCCACGCCAGCAGTTCGGCGAACCGGTCGCGGTGATCGAGGAGCATGTCGGCCACCCGGGGCTCGTCGCGATAGACCGTGGCCAGCCGGAGCGGGAGGACCACCGCCTGACCGAACGCGGCGTCCACCACGGCGTGATGGGCCCAGGCCAGCTCTTCCAGCCTGCCGAGATCCCCCAGGCGGCGCGGCAGGGC
>NZ_JBSGZP010000509.1:0-5483 GCF_053611065.1 Streptomyces sp. NPDC054840 | reverse complement strand
CCGTACGAACGGCTGCGGGCCACGCTCTCGGAGGCCACCGGAAGCCGCCCGAACACCTCGTCCGCGAAGGCCCGTACGGACGTGTCGTCCTTGGCGCGGGAGTCGGCGGGACGGCCGCTGGTGATCAGGACGGTGGTCCGGGACTTTTCTGCCCCGGTCAGGGCCCGCCGGAGCCCTTCCTCACCCACGCCACGGGTGAATGCCGTCAGCGCGGTCAGTGTGGTGGCGGTGATCAGTACGGTGAGCAGCACGGCGACGGCGAGCGGCCATCGCCCGCGCAGTCGGCGCACGACGAAGCCGAGCACGTGTGGAATCCTCCCCCGTCCGGACCCTCGGTACCGGAGCGCGACGATGCTGTCAGATGGGAGCGAGAGAGGGAAGGGGCTTGCGTGATCGCTGCGACAGGTGCGCAAATGCGATCAGAAAGCTGCGGCGGCAGCGTGGGCGGGACGCGGGGCCGGGCGCCCCGCGCGGACAACGCGACGGGGGAACAGACGCGATGAGGCATCACCAGGAACCGGCTACGGTCGCGACGAAGGCAGCACGCGGGGGCGACGGCTCGCCGATCGTGGTCGTCGACTACGTGCACCACAGCTTCGGCAGCGGAGCACAGGCCGTCCACGCCCTGCGCGGCGTGTCCTTCGAGGTCCGCCGCGGCGAACTCACCGCTCTCAGGGGCCGTTCGGGCTCCGGCAAGACCACCCTGCTCAACCTCGTCGGCGGCCT
Source organism: Streptomyces sp. NPDC054840 (assembly GCF_053611065.1). Classification (NCBI taxonomy): domain Bacteria; kingdom Bacillati; phylum Actinomycetota; class Actinomycetes; order Kitasatosporales; family Streptomycetaceae; genus Streptomyces; species Streptomyces sp. NPDC054840. The sequence goes on along the minus strand of NZ_JBSGZP010000509.1, from coordinate 4,757 downwards.
CGACTCCCCGACCGGTGGCCGCATCACCCTCGACGGCACCGACCTGGCGGCCCTCGACGAGCCGGGCCTGCTCGCCCTGCGCCGCGACCGCATCGGCTTCGTCTTCCAGTCCTTCGGCCTGATACCCGTCCTGACGGCCGCCGAGAACGTCGGCGTTCCGATGCGGCTGCGGCGCGTCCCCGCCAAGGCGCGCGAGGAGCGCGCCCGTACCCTGCTGGCCCTGGTCGGGCTCGCGGACCACGCCGAACAGCGTCCGGGCGAGCTCTCCGGCGGCCAGCAGCAGCGCGTGGCGGTGGCCCGCGCCCTGGCCAACGACCCCGAGCTGATCATCGCGGACGAACCGACGGGCCAGCTCGACTCGGAGACCGGCCGCTCGGTGATGGAACTGCTGCGCGCCGTGGTGCGCAGCGAGTCGGTCACCGTCCTGGTCGCCACCCACGACCCGAACCTGATCGAACTCGCCGACCGCGTCGTGGAACTTCGCGACGGCCGCATCGTCGACACCGACTCCTGAAACACCGACTCATGAGACACCGACTCATGAGCCGGGCGCGTCCGCACCGCTCCGCTGCCGGGGGGGTGACCGTCAGCGAGCTGTCGTAGGCGACATCGACGGCCGGGAGACCGGGAGTCGCGGGCGGCCGGGAGTCGCGGGCGGGCCGCGGTTGCCGAGGAGCGTGCGGCCCCGGAAGGCGATCTCGGGGCGGCCGCGGGCTCCTGACCAGCACCCCCGCGGCCGTCCGGGCCGGAACCCGCCGGAAGGCCGCTGACCAGGAGCGACCGGGTGCGTACCCGGAGCGCACGGCCCGCGTCGTCCCGGAGCGGTCCCGGCGGATCGCCCCTACGATGGGCGGGACCGGCGCGGGCGGCTCGCCGGGCCGCCTGCCCAGAGCACTCGGGGCGGAGACGACGTATGGCACAGGCCGCCGACACAGCGCGGACCGTCATCCTGACCGTGGACGACGACCCGGGGGTCTCCCGGGCCATCGCACGTGACCTGCGGCGACACTACGGCGCCGAGTACCGGATCGTGCGCGCCGAGTCCGGCGAGTCCGCACTGGACGCGCTGCGCGAGCTGAAGCTGCGCGGCGACCTGGTGGCGGTGATCCTCGCCGACTACCGGATGCCGCAGATGAACGGCATCCAGTTCCTCGAACATGCCTTGGCCGTGTACCCGGGCGCCCGACGGGTGCTGCTGACCGCGTACGCCGACACCAACGCGGCCATCGACGCGATCAACGTCGTCGACCTCGACCACTACCTGCTCAAGCCCTGGGACCCGCCGGAGGAGAAGCTCTACCCGGTCGTGGACGATCTGCTCACGGCCTGGCGCACCAGCGACTACCGTCCGGTACCCGCCACCAAGGTGGTCGGGCACCGCTGGTCGGCGCGTTCCTCGGACGTCCGGGAGTTCCTGGCCCGCAACCAGGTGCCGTACCGCTGGTACTCCTCCGACGAACCGGAAGGGCGGCGGCTGCTGGAGGCCGCCGGGGCCGACGACCGGCGGCTACCGCTGGTGATCACGCCCGAGGGCACCGCACTGATCGAACCGGAGGCGCCCGAACTGGCCGCGCACGTGGGGCTCGCGACGACGCCGGCCGCCGATTTCTACGACCTCGTCGTCATCGGCGGCGGCCCCGCCGGGCTCGGCTCGGCGGTGTACGGGGCCTCCGAGGGACTGCGTACCGTACTGGTCGAGCGGTCGGCGACCGGCGGACAAGCCGGCCAGAGCTCCCGCATCGAGAACTACCTCGGCTTCCCGGACGGCGTGTCCGGTGCCCAGCTCACGGAGCGGGCCCGCCGGCAGGCCGGCCGGTTCGGCGCCGAGATCCTCACGGCACGCGAGGTCACGGGGCTGGAGGTCAACGGCGCTGCGCGCGTCGTCCGCTTCTCGGACGGCTCGGTGATCGCCGCCCACAGCGTCATCCTGGCGACCGGTGTGTCGTACCGGCAGCTCCCCGCGCCGGGCTGTGACCAGCTGACCGGCTGCGGGGTGTACTACGGCTCCTCGCTCACCGAGGCGGCCTCCTGCCAGGGGCAGGACGTGTACATCGTAGGCGGCGCCAACTCGGCCGGACAGGCGGCGATGTACCTGGCGCGGGGAGCCAAGTCGGTGACGCTGCTGGTGCGCGGGGAGTCCCTGACGGCGTCGATGTCGTACTACCTGATCCAGCAGATCGAGGAGACTCCGAACATCACCGTGCGTACCCGGACGGTCGTCGAGGCGGCGCACGGCGAGGGGCACCTGGAGCAGCTGACGCTGCGGGACGTGGACGGCGGGGCGAGCGAACTCGTCGACGCGCAGTGGATGTTCGTGTTCATCGGCGCGGCCCCGCGGACGGACTGGCTGGACGGTACGGTTTTGCGCGACGAGCACGGTTTCATCCTGGCCGGGCCGGACCTCACGGCGGACGGGCGCCCGCCGGCCGAGTGGGGACTGGACCGGCCGCCCTACCACCTGGAGACCAGCATTCCCGGCGTGTTCGTGGCGGGCGACGCACGCGCCCAGTCCGCGAAGCGCGTCGCGTCCGCCGTCGGAGAGGGAGCCATGGCCGTGATGCTCGTCCACCGGTACCTGGAGCAGTCATGAGCGGACAGGTCATGCCCTGCAGCCCGCAGGAGATCGCCTCGCTGTTCCTGTTCGAGAAGCTCACCCCCGAACAGCTCGGGCGGCTGTGCGGCGAGGGGCGGGTGGAGCGGTTCGAAGCGGGTCCGGTGTACACCGAGGGCGGCGCGGCCACCTGCTTCTACGTGATGATCGAGGGCACGGTCGTACTGTCCCGCCGGGTCGGCGGCGACGACGTCGAGGTGAGCCGCACCTCGCAGCGCGGCGTGTACGCGGGGGCCATGCAGGCATACCTGGGCGACCAGGTGCCGCAGACGTACACCAACTCGATGCGGGTGACCGAGCCGACGCGGTTCTTCGTGCTGCCCGCGCAGTCGTTCGCGGACATCATGCGGGAATGGTTCCCGATGGCGGCGCACCTGCTGGAGGGGCTGTTCTTCGGCTCCAAGAACACCCAGCGGGCCATCGGACAGCGCGAACGGCTGCTGGCGCTCGGGTCGTTGTCCGCCGGCCTCACCCACGAGCTGAACAATCCGGCGGCGGCGGCCGTCCGGGCCACGGCGACCCTGCGGGAGCGGGTCGGCAAGATGCGGCACAAGCTGGCCCACATCTCCCAGGGCCGGTACTCGCGCGAGACGATCGCCGACCTCATCGAGATCCAGGAGCGCACCGTCGAGCGCGTCGCGAAAGCGACGGCGCTCAGCCCTCTGGAGGCCTCCGACCGGGAGGACGAGCTCGCCGACTGGCTGGACGACCGCGGCATCGCGGAGGGCTGGCGGCTCGCGCCGACCTTCGTGCAGGCCGGCCTGGACACGGACTGGCTGGAACAGGTCGCGTCGACCGTGACCGAGGAGATCCTGCCGTCTGCGATCGGCTGGCTCAACTACACCGTCGAGACCGAGCTCTTGATGGACGAGATCGACGACTCCACCACCCGCATCTCCCACCTCGTGGACGCGGCCAAGCAGTACTCGCAGCTCGACCGCGCCCCGTACCGGGTCGTCGACGTCCACGAGCTCCTCGACAGCACGCTGTTGATGCTGTCCGGCAAGATCGGCTCCCGGGTGCGCGTGGTCAAGGAGTACGACCGCTCCGTGCCGGACGTGCCCGCCTACCCGGCGGAGCTCAATCAGGTGTGGACCAACCTCATCGACAACGCCGTGTTCGCCATCACGAGCACCGGCGGCGAGGGCACGCTGACGGTCCGGACGGCGCGCGAGGGCGACCGCCTGCTGGTGGAGTTCCGCGACACCGGGCCCGGTATCCCGGCGGACATCCGCAGCCGCATCTTCGACCCCTTCTTCACCACCAAGCCGGTCGGCGAGGGCACCGGTCTGGGCCTCGACATCTCCTGGCGGATCGTCGTCAACAAGCACCACGGCAGCCTCCAGGTCGAGTCCGCGCCGGGTGACACCCGGTTCCAGGTGCTGCTGCCCCTGACCGCCCCGGCCCCCCGAACCGGACCCGAGACGGAAACCGCGACCGGAACCGAGAGCGCGACCGAGACCGCTGAGGAGCCCGCATGAGCGACATCGAGGGAATCGACCCGGGCGCCGCGCCCACCGGCACCGGCTGTGTGGAGTGCGACGAACTGGGCGGTTGGTGGTTCCACCTGCGGCGCTGCGCCCAGTGCGGCCACATCGGCTGCTGCGACTCCTCCCCCGCCCAGCACGCCACCGCCCACTGGAAGTCCACCGGCCACCCCTTGGTGCAGAGTTTCGAGCCGGGCGAGGAGTGGTTCTGGAACTACGCCACGGACGCCCTGTACGACTCCGGCCCCGAACTGACCGCTCCGCGCGACCACCCGGCGGACCAGCCGGCCCCGGGCCCGGCCGGCCGGGTACCCGAGGACTGGCCCCGGCGACTGCACCGCTGACCCGCGCCTGCCGCCGTGCGGCGCCCGGCGGCGTCCCTACCGTGGCGCGGGGCCCGTCTGAGGACAAGGTGGCGGGCGACGGTTAAGAGGCCGTCCTGGCCCTGGCCTACCAGGACTGGAAGGACGGTGCCTGGCACCGCGTGACGAACTACGTCGCGGTGGTCAACGGCTCGAAGAGCTGGAGCTTCAAGAACAAGAAGGACGTGAAGGCCTACGCCTGCGACCGCAAGGTCGGCACCACCAAGCTGCTGAACTGCCGCGCCGCCTGGTAAGGACTGTCCCGCTGCCCGAAGGGCGGGCCGTCACCCCTGGTGA